>JAZBOM010000369.1:0-2361 GCA_036351205.1 Thermoleophilia bacterium
AACACGCGGCGCAGGCCGCGTGCCTCCTCGATCAGGTCGAGACGCGCGAGGAACGGTCGCAGGGCCGCCTCGTCGAAGCGCCCGGTGGAGCGGTCGTCCGCCGGCGACGGGCCGGCGGGTGTGGCCGGGCCGGGACCGGCCGCGGGCGGCGGCCCGGACCGGCGGTCGGGCCCGGCCGCGCGGTCGAGGCCGCGGAGCAGGGAAGGACCGTCGGCGGGGCACAGGAGGACGAGCGAGCGCAGCAGGTCCGGGCGTCGACGGGCGGCCAGCACCAGCAGCATCGCTCCCATGCTGGCCCCGCGGGCCGCGACCCACGGCGCGCCCGAGAGCCGCCGCAGCGCGTCGCCGGCGGCGATCACGTCGTCGCTGCCGTGGTCGTCCATAGCCCCGCCGCTCGCGCCGTGACCGCGGAAGTCGAAGAGCAGGGCCGCGAGCCCGGCGGCCACGGCCTGCTCGGCCATGATCACGTGGTTCTCCTTGCGGCTGCCGGCGCCGTGGCAGACGAGCAGCGCGCCTCGCGGGTGGGTGTGGGGCAGGTAGAGGACGGCGGCCAGCGGGACGCCGAAGGAGTCGATGGTCAGCGGCTGCGGCTCGGGCCCGGGATGCTGCGCGTCCACTCCGGCCTCCGCCCTCGCCGCCGTGGTCAGCGGCGCGCGAGGAGGCGCCGGTAGACGGCCTCGTAGTCGCCGACCATGCGCTCGACCGAGAAGCGGCGCTCGACCTCGGCCCGGCAGACGCGCGGATCGATCTCACCCACGCGGCCGATGGCGGCGACGAGGCCGTCGAGGTCGTCGCGCACGAACCCGGTGCGTCCGTCGGTGACGACCTCGGGCACCGAGCCCTGCCGCAGGGCGACGACGGGCGTGCCCGTGGCCAGGGCCTCGATCATCACGAGGCCGAAGGGCTCGGGCCAGGCGATCGGGAAGACGTAGGCGTGGGCGTGGGCGAACAACTCGCGCTTGCGCGCCAGCGAGACCTCACCCTCGAAGACGATCTGCGTGCCGTCGATGTGCGGCTCGACGCGCTCGTAGAAGTACTCGGCGGACTGCTCCTGCACCACCCCGGCCATGATGAGGCGGCGCCCGGTGCGCCGCGCCGCCTCGATGGCGAGGTGGAAGCCCTTGGCTTCGCAGACCCGGCCGAAGGCGAGCAGGTAGTCGTCCTTCTCCCGGACGAACGGCCAGTCCTCGACGGCGATGGCGTTGTAGACGACACCGGCCCAGTCCATGCCCGGCGGGCCCTGCGAGCGCTGGTACTCGCTGATGGCGTTGTGAGCGACCTCTCCGCCGAACCGGGCGTAGAAAGGCGTGGTCTCGGCGTTGAAGGAGCAGTGGATGGTGTGGAGCACCGGCGGCAGGTCGAGGAAGCGGCCAAAGGCGGGGACGAGGAAGCCGGAGTGGTCGTGGACGAGGTCGAAGCCGCCGTCGGCGAGGATGTCGTCGAGGGCGAAGCGCACGTGGCAGACGTCGATCGACGTCGTCTGCATGAACTCGGGCAGCGCCCGCGGGAAGTGCGCTCGCAACTCGGCCGCCGTACGCGAGTCGCCGGCGGCGTAGAGCACGACCTCGTGACCTCGCGGCGGCAGGCCGTCGCAGAGCTGCTGCACGACCCACTCCGTGCCGCCGTACCCCGCGGGGGGCACGGCGATCCAGGGCGGTGCCAGCTGCGCGATCCTCATGGGTGGATTCTAGCAGCGGTCCGGACACCACTCCCTCGACGTGCTGCCGGGATGCCGTCGACGGGGCGCGGCGGGAGCCTGCCGTCGGTCTTCACGGGGTGCCGTCAGCGGGCGCGGCGCGAGCGTGCCGTCGGTCGTAACGGGGTGCCGTCAACAGGCGCGGCCGCTCGGTGTTGACGGACATGGCGGCGCGGCTTCGCGCTGCGGGCTGTTGGCAGGGCCCGCACCCGCCGATAGAGTGCCTGCATGGTGCTCTACTTGGACTGCGCGAACGGCATCAGCGGCGACCGGCTCGTCGCGTCGCTGCTCGACTTGAGTGGCGCGCGACCCGGCGCGCGCGGTCCGCTCGATAAGGTGGTGCGCCCCGTCCTCAAGGCGGCGGGCATCGATCCCCGGCTGGCGACGGTCGAGGCGGTGCGCCGCGACGGCGCCGCCGCCCTCGTCTTCAGGGTGGCCGATGCCCCGGGGTTCGCCAGCTTCGATGAGCTCATCATGTCGATGTACGCGTCGTCCGTCGCCCAGCCGCACGCCGACATCGTGGCTGCCGTGGCCGACCGCCTTCGGGCGGCGGAGCGTGCGGTGCACGGCGAGGAGGACGGACGGGACCGCGAGCACTGCGGCGTGGCCACGGCAGTGGAGCTGATCGCCGCCGCGGCGCTCGTGCACGACCTGGGCCCGGAGCG
>JAZBOM010000370.1:0-3434 GCA_036351205.1 Thermoleophilia bacterium
CACGGTGAAGGTGCCCGGCTGGGCGGCCGTCTCGGCGCCCTGCGCGGCCGGACCGGCCGAGTTCGTCAGAAGGATGTTCTGGATCTGCGGGATCAGGCCGAGCCGGGTCATGAACTCAGCGACGTCGTCGTGCGTCCAGGCCTGCCCGACGAAGGTGATGGCCGTCGAGTCGGTGGTGACGGTCTCGCCCGGAGTGGTCGACCCCGGGAGCATGGTGGTGGGCACCGCGCAGCTCAGCGAGGTGAGAGCGACGTTGTCGGGGATGACGAGGCTGAGCTGCTCCAGGAAGTTGGACCACTCGACGCGCGTGTCGTAGATCTGCGCCGCGGTCTCGGTCATCTGCGTGCGCTGCGTCTGCAGCTCCTGGTAGGGCATCAGGACGGCGATCTGCTGCTGCAGGGCCGCCGTCTGCGACTGCAGGTCGGCGAGCTGTTGCTCCCTGTCGCCGACCGCCGCCGACTGCTGGACGTACACGGCGCCCATGCCGAGGACGAGCACGACGAGGAGCACGAGGGCGTAGGCGAGACCGCGCTCGCGCGAGGCCTTGGCCTTCGCCTCTTTCGGGAGGAGGTTGATGCGCTTCATACGGCTACTCCTCGTCCTCGAGCGCGAGTCCGACGGCGATCGACAGTCGCGGTGCGATCACCTGGAGGTCGGTCTGCGCGATCTTTGACGTGTTGTCACCGACGTGCTGCAGGGGGTCGCCCAGCTGCACGTCCATGTGGAGCGACTGTGCGAGGTACTCGGAGATGTTGCGGGTCAGTGAGCCTTCGCCGCTCAACAGGAGACGGCCGACGTGACCCGGGTTGTCTTGCGAGTGGTAGTAGTCGACCGAGCGCCGGATCTCGTCGGCGAACGCCTCGGCGGCGCCGTCGAGGACCTGGTGGATCTCGTCGACGGTCTCCTGCTCGAGGTCGCCGACCGGCACCTGGGCCGCGCCGCTGAGCCCGACGCTCAAGCGCAGCGCGTCGGCCTCGGCCGGTGAGATGCCGCGGTTGTTGGCCAGCGCCTCGACCAGCGCCTCGTACCCGAGGTTGATGACCCTCGTGAACCGGGGCGCGCCGCCGGAGACGACGACGATGTTGGTGATGCCGGAGCCGATGTTGACGAGTGCGCTCGCCTCGGCGGGCTCCGGCGACCCCTGATCGATGAACGGTACCGGGGGCGCGATGGCCCGCGCGAGGGCGAAGGCCTGAAGGTCGATGCCGTCGACCGACAGCCCCGCCTTGCTCGCGGCCTCGACGAACTGCGACACCATGTCGCGCTGGGCGGCCACGAGCAGCACCTTCTGGCTGCCGCCGTTGCCGTCTTCGCCCGGCGATGTCGCGATGACCTGATGGTCGAGGACCGCCTCGTCGATGGGGATCGGGATGGCCTCCTGCGCCTGGAACTGCACCGCGGCCTCGAGCTCCTTGCCGTCGACGAGGGGAAGATCGAGGGTGCGGACGACGATCTTCTGGTTCGCGATGCCGAGGCAGACCTTCTTGCCGCTGAAGCCCCCCTCCTTCCAGAACGACTTCATCTCGGCGGCGAGGCCCTCGACGTCGACGACCTCACCCTCGTAGACCAGACCCTCGGGCAGCGCCCGAACCGCGGCGGCGCTCAGGGTCTGTCCCGCCTTGTTGCCCTTGATCTGCGCGCCGGCGATGGAGGTCTGCTCCAAATCGAGTCCCACGCGCATGCCGTTTTTCGCCATGGCAGTCTCCCGCTCACCCAGTTGGTCTCTAGCGGCGTTGTCGGCAAACGCGGGCAAATCTTTAGGCGCGCGGCCCTCCCGGGCACGACTGCCGGGCGCCCGCATGAAGGGCGCCGGGGCCGGCGGCGACCGCGTTCGGGCCCGCGAGAGGCCGCTCGCCGGACCGCGGAGCACGCCTCCGCGCCCGCGACGGACCGCCCGTCACCCCTGTTCGTTCACCAACGACGCACCACCTCGAACTCGCGACACCCCGCCGGCGGCCACCCCAGCCACGCCTCGTCAAGCCGCAGCGCAAGCGGGGCGGCGACGACCACGCCGTACGCGGCCAGGGACCCCGTGAGGCGCGTCGCCCCGCCGACACGCAGGTCGCCGGTGGCCAGCACGGCGCCGGTGAGCTCGCAGGCCGGCTCGTCGGGAGCCGCGACCGTGTCGCCGCCGAGCACCGCGTCGCCCTCGACGACGAGCACCAGCGGGCACGCGACCGGGGGCGGCTCGCGACGGCCGACGACGACGAGCGGCCCGGGGTGCGCTCCGGCCTCGACGTAGACGATGACGCCGGCGCGCGGGTCGGCCCCGGCCGCCGGCTGCGACGGCAGCAGGTCGACGCGCAACAGATCGCCGGCCAGCGCCGGCCCGGGCCCCGTCGCGTGCCGCTGCAGCGCCGCCAGCAGGGCGGGACCAGGGAGCGCCGAGAGCTCGGCGGCGTACGGCTCACCGACGTGGACGTCGGTGTCGAGCGTCGGCGACGGCAGGTCGTGGATCTCGCCCGCCGCTGTGTAGATGGCCCCCGCCGCGTGCACCGCGGTCGCCGAGTAGAACTCGGGATACAGGAGGTCGGGCGGCGCGAGGAGCGGGTCGACGGCGCCCTCGAAGGCGACCTGGTCGCGGCCCAGGACATCGCCGCCCACGTACACGCCGCAGGCGCCGACGTCGACCGGCGCCAGTACCACGAGATCGCCGGCCGCGGCCAGCCCGTGCGGCAGCACCCCCGGGCGCACACGCGCCGTGAGCCGCCGCAGGACGCGCGCCGCCCCGGCCGTGGACTCGACGGCCAGCTCCAGGGTGCTGAACGGCGAGCCGTCGGCCGCAGCCGGCCCCAGAGCCACCTCGAGCGTCGTGCCGACCGCGGGGGGCCCGCCCTCGGCCGGGAGTGCGATGGAGGCAGTCTCCCCAGTCAAGCCCCAGCGCACCTGCTCGAGGAGCCGCGTGAGGCCGGCGTCGGCCCCGGCCGCGCACGCGTCGCGGCCGCGGTCGGCGGCGTCGGTGGCCGCGGCCGAGAGGACCGCGGCGACCAGCGAGGCCGAGGCCAGCGCCGCCACCGCGCCGACGAGCAGGACGACGAGCATCGTGAAGCCGCGCTGGCCCGGCTGTAGCCCACGGCACCCCACCGGTCACAGCCTCGCCGGCGGCAGGGGGAACACCCACGACGCCGCGACGGCGTAAGGCCCGGCGGAAGACGCCCCGGCGGCGGCACTCGCCGAGACGGCGAGCGCCGCCGCCCCGACCACACGACCGTCGGTGCCCACCCCGAGCGCGGCCGGGTCGACCGGTGCGCCGCGGTCGTCGAGGTACGTGACCGTGAATCCGCGGACGCCGTCGGCCACGTAGGAGCTCGACGACGACCGCCAGAGCACGCCCCGGGCCGGGTCCCAGCAGTACTCGACCTCGCGGAGGACGCCCGCGGCGTCGATGAGGCGCAGGGCGAAACGCCGCTCGCTGAGCCCGTCGAGCGGGCGCG
>JAZBOM010000371.1:0-2207 GCA_036351205.1 Thermoleophilia bacterium
CGCGGCGCTCCTCATCGCCGTCCTCAACGTCTTCATCCCGCCGGTCGTGGCGTCGCTGCGGCTGCCGTTCACGCTCGCCCTGGGCTTCCTGCTCGCCATCGGCGGCGACGCCGCGGTGCTGCTGCTCGCCGCCGAAGTCTCGGACAGCGCCTTCGACGTCGACTCGGTGCTGGCGGCGATCCTCGCCAGCCTCATCATCGCCGCCGTGAGCATCGCCCTCGAGGTCGTCCTCGGCGTCAACGACGACGACACCTACGCGCTGCGCGTGATGCAGCGCATCGCCCGCCGCACGGGCGAGCGCACGGTCACCGACGTGCCGGGCATCGTCTACCTCGAGATCGACGGCCTCGCCCTCCCCGTGCTCCGCCGCGCGATGCGCGACGGCAGCGCGCCCGAGCTGGCGCGCTGGGTCCAGGAGGGCACCCACCGGCTCGACGAGTGGGAGTGCGACCTCTCCTCGCAGACCGGCGCCTCGCAGGCCGGGATCCTCCTCGGCTCGAACCACGACATCCCCGCCTTCCGCTGGGTCGAGAAGGAGACGGCCACGCTCATGACCTGTTCGGCCCCGCCCGACTGCGCCGAGATCGAGCGCCGCCACAGCAGCGGGCAGGGCCTGCTGCGCGACGGCGGCGCGAGCCGCGGCAACCTGCTCTCCGGCGAGGCCGAGCACATGATCCTCACCATCAGCCGCCTGGAGGCCGAGAAGAAGGCCAACCCCGACTACCGCCCGTACCTCGCCAACGGCTTCAACATCATGCGCGCCCTCGTGCTCTTCTTCTGGGAGGTCGCCCTCGAGTGGACGGCGTCGATCAGGGCGAAGCGCCGCGACGTCCAGCCGCGCGGGCACCGCGGCGGCGCCTACCCCTTCCTCCGCGGAGGCGTGAGCGTCGTGGTGCGCGACCTCGTCGTGCACAGCGTGCTCTCCGACATGATGCGGGGCAGGCCGGCGGTGTACGCGACCTTCTCGGGCTACGACGAGGTCGCGCACCACTCCGGCCTCGAGCGCGCCGACACCCTCGAGGTGCTGCGCAAGATCGACCAGCAGATCGGGCGCATCGCCCGCGCGCGCCGCTACGCCCCGCGGCCGTACGAGATCGTCGTGCTCTCCGACCACGGCCAGACGCAGGGCGCGACCTTCAAGCAGCGCAACGGCTACGGCCTCGACGAGCTCGTGCGCCGCTCGCTGCGGCAAGGCGAGGTCGCTCCCCTGCGCGCCGGCGACGAGAACGACACGGCCGTCAGCCGGGCGTTCGAGGAGGCGACCGGCCGCAAGGGCAAGGAGCGGGCGAAGAACGACGTGAGCGGCGAGGACGTCGTCGTCCTCGGCTCCGGCAACCTGGGCCTCATCTACCTGATGGAGGAGCCGCGCCGGCTGACGCGCGAGGAGATCGACGAGCGACACCCCGAGCTGCTGCCGGCACTGGCCGCGCACCCGCACGTCGGCTGGGTGCTCGTGCGCTCGGCCGAACACGGCCCCGTGGCCCTCGGCGCCCGCGGCGCGCGCTACCTGCGCGACGACCGCGTCGAGGGCGAGGACCCGCTGGCGCCGTTCTCGCCCACCGCGGCGCTCCACCTGCGGCGCACCGACGGCTTCCCCAATGCCGCCGACATCTTCGTCAACAGCTTCTACGACGCCCAACTCGACGAGGGCTGCGCCTTCGAGGAGCTGATCTGCTTCCATGGCGGCATGGGCGGGCCGCAGACCCGGGCGACGCTGCTGCACCCGGTCGGTCTGCCGTACCCCAGCGAGACGATCGTCGGCGCCGAAGCGCTGCACGGCGTGCTCTGGGGGTGGCGCGAGGCGCTCCAGGGCGACGGCGGAGCTGACCGCGCCGACCGGTCCGCACCGAGCGCAGTCGAGCGGTCGGCGGCGAGCGCGGCCGATCAGCCGGCGGCGCGTGCTGTCGAGCAGTCGGCGCTGCGCGAAGCCGATCCGCCGGGCTCCGTCACGGCCGACTAGGACGCGCCGGAGAGGGCCCATGAAGGGCTGCGGCTGCATCCTCGGCGTGGTCGTGCTGGTCGTCCTGGCCCTGCTGCTCGTGCTCTTCGCGAGCGTGTCGCACTGGGGCCTCGACGAGCTGACGGGCACCTGGGCGTCGTCGAAGGCGACGGGCGGCGACCGCGAGGGCTTGCGCGGCGCCCAGGACCGGCTGCGCGTCGAGTACGTGGGCGACTCCGGCGGGCTCTTCGGAGGGCCCACCCATGTC
>JAZBOM010000372.1:0-4254 GCA_036351205.1 Thermoleophilia bacterium
CGCCTCCGGCTACGGCTCGCTGGGCCGGGGCGAGGAGATCCCCTACACGTTCCAGCTCCTCGACTTCTCGCTCGAGGGCGAGGCGCGTCTCGTGGCGGTGACCTCGGTGTCGTACGCCGGGGACGGGCGCACGAGCATCGACTACCGGCCGCTCGGGGAGTAGGGCCGGTGGCACGCCGGCGAGGCGGGCAGGCGGCCGGTGTCGCCGCCGCGTTCGTCGCGGTCGCCGCGCGACTGCCGACGCTGGCCCGGGTGGTCTGCGGACGGCGCCCGGCCCTGACTCGCTTCGAGGAGTACGCGCGCGGCATCGCCGTGACAGCAGCTGACTTCAACAGTGAGGCTGAGCCTGAGGTCGAGGGTCCGACCGTGCTCGTGGTCAGCGACCTGCATGCGAACCTCTTCGGCGCGGCCCTGGCGGCGCGCGTGGCGCGCGGGGATCTGGTGCCGGTGGACCTCGTGCTGGTCGCCGGCGACGTCACCGACGGCGGCACCCGGGAGGAGGCGCTGCTCGTGGCCCGCCTGCTTGCGACGGACGGCGGGCCGCCTGTGCTCGCGGTCGGCGGCAACCACGACGGGGCCGCCGCGATGGACGCGCTCGGCTCGGCCGGGTTCGTCCTGCCCGAGCGGACCTGCGTGGACCCTGCCGGGCTGCGCGTGTACGGGGCGAGCGACCCGCTGGCACGCTCGCCCGCCGTCGAGTCGGATCCGTCCCTCCTCGCCGTGCAGGCGGGCGAGCTGGCCGCGTCGTGGCCGCCGCCCGGCGACCCCGAGATCCTCCTGGTCCATGACGTGCGCCAGGCGCGGGAGGTCGTGACGCTCGCCGAGACTCGCGGCACGCCGCTCGTCGTCGCCTGCGGCAACGACCACCGCGCCGCCGTCGAGCGCCGCGGTCCGGTGACGATCGTGAACGCCGGCACCGCCGGGGCGTCGGGGTACGGCGCCCTCGGCCGCGGGGAGGCGGTCGCCTACACGGCGCAGCTGCTGCACTTCGGCGCGGGCCCGCACCGTCGGCTGCGCCGCGTCACGAGCCTCAGCTACTGCCCCGGGGGGCGCTCGACCGCGGTCGTCGAGCCGATCGACGACTGAGGCCTCGCGACCGGGGCGACGACCGCGGCGGTCGTGCAGCCTCGGCCCGCGAGGGGCGACGACCGCGGCGGTCGTGCGCCCCCGGCCCCTGAGGCGCGACGCCCGTGAGGCGTGACGCCCGTGGGGCGCGACGCCGGCGGCGGCCGCGCCGCTGCAGGGGCCTTCGGGCCGTGTGCGCGGGACGCGGAGGCCGCGCGGCGGACGTCCCGTATAATCAGGTGCCGCCCGGGCGGGCGCGTCGGGCCGCACGGCCGGCCGCGCCGCACCTCTCGCCGCGCCCGCCCGCGCGGAGACCGAGACGCCGATCCCGCGCTGCGGCGCGGCCGAGGAGAGGACCGGATGGACCGACGCTACGACCCCCGCGCCGTCGAGGCGAAGTGGCAGCGCCGCTGGAAGGAGCGCGACGCCTACCGCGTCGACGACGCCTCCGAGCGGCCCAAGTTCTACTGCCTGGACTTCTTCCCGTACCCCTCCGGCGACGGGCTCTCGGTCGGTCACTGCCGCAACTACGTGCCCACCGACGCGGTCGCGCGCTACAAGCGCATGCGGGGCTTCAACGTCCTCCACCCGATGGGCTGGGACGCCTTCGGCCTGCCGGCCGAGAACTACGCCCTCAAGATGGGCGTCCACCCGCGCGAGACGACGGTGCGCAACATCGCCAACTACCACCGCCAGATGGACCTCATCGGCCTCTCCTTCGACTGGTCGCGCGAGATCACCAGCAGCGAGCCCGACTACTACCGCTGGACGCAGTGGTTCTTCCTCCTCATGCACGAGCGCGGGCTCGCCTACCGCGGGACCGGCCAGCAGTGGTGGTGCCCGAGCTGCAAGACGATCCTCGCCAACGAGCAGGTCGAGCAGGGGCGCTGCTGGCGCTGCGGCAGCGACGTGACCAAGAAGGACCTCGAGCAGTGGTACTTCCGCATCACCGACTACGCGCAGCGCCTGCTCGACGACCTGGCGACCATCGAGTGGCCCGAGCAGATCAAGCTCATGCAGACCAACTGGATCGGGCGCAGCGACGGCGCCGAGGTCGACTTCGCCCTGCCCGGCCGCGCCGAGCCCCTCACCGTCTTCACGACCCGCCCCGACACGCTCTTCGGCGCCACCTACATGGTGCTCGCCCCCGAGCACCCGCTGGTCGACGAGCTGACGACGGCCGAGCAGCGCGAGGCCGTCGCCGCCTACAAGGACCAGGCCCGCCGCCAGAGCGAGATCGAGCGCCTCTCGACCGAGAAGGAGAAGACCGGCGTCTTCATCGGGGCCTACGCCGTGAACCCCGTGAACGACGCGCCGGTCCCGATCTGGATCAGCGACTACGTGCTCATGGGCTACGGCACCGGGGCGATCATGGCGGTGCCGGCGCACGACGAGCGCGACTTCCAGTTCGCGACGCAGTTCGAGCTGCCCATCGTCGAGGTCATCGCGCCGCCCTCCGGGGCGCAGGGCACGCTGAGCGAGGCCTACGTCGGCGACGGCGTCATGGTCAACTCCGGACGCTTCGACGGGCTGCCGGCGCCGGGCGAGGCCTTCGCCGCGGTCACCGACTGGCTCGCCGAGCGCGGCCTCGCCCGGCGCAAGGTCAACTTCAAGCTCCGCGACTGGCTGATCAGCCGGCAGCGCTACTGGGGCGCCCCCATACCCATCGTCCACTGCGAGACCTGCGGCCCGGTGCCGGTCCCGGTCGACCAGCTCCCGGTGCTGCTGCCCGACCTCGAGGACTTCCACCCGACCGACGACGGCCAGTCGCCGCTGGCGCGCAGCGAGGAGTTCGTCCGCGCCGCCTGCCCGCGCTGCGGGGGCCCCGGGCGGCGTGAGACCGACACGATGGACACCTTCGTCTGCTCGTCGTGGTACCACCTCCGCTACGCCTCGCCGCACTGCGACGAGGCCGCCTTCGAGCGCGACAAGGTCGACTACTGGCTGCCGGTCGACCTCTACGTCGGCGGGGCCGAGCACGCCGTCATGCACCTGCTGTACGCGCGCTTCTTCTGCAAGGTGCTCTACGACGCCGGCCACGTCGGCTTCGGCGAGCCCTACGCCACCCTGCGCAACCAGGGCATGATCCAGGCCGAGGACGGCCAGAAGATGAGCAAGTCCAAGGGCAACGTCGTCACGCCGGACAGCGTGGTCGAACGCTACGGCGCCGACAGCCTGCGGGTCTACGAGCTCTTCATCGCCCCCTTCGAGCAGTCGGTCGCCTGGAGCGACCGCGGCGTGCAGGGCTGCCTGCGTTTCCTGGGGCGCTTCTGGAACCTCGCCGCCGAGGTGGCCGAGGCCGCAGGCAGCGGCGTGGCGGCCGGCGAGGCCGAGGCGGACAAGGGCCGGGCCCTGCAGCGCACGCTGCACAAGACGATCCGCAAGGTCACGCGCGACATGGAGTCGTTCCGCTTCAACACCGCGGTGTCGGCGCTGATGGAGCTGCAGAACGAGGCGCTCGACGTGTGGGCGAACGCGCGCGGCGCGCTCAGCCTCGCGGAGTGGCGCGGCTTCGTGCTCGACGTCACGCGGCTGCTGGCGCCGATGGCGCCGCACCTCGCCGAAGAGGTCTGGGAGCTGCTCGGGCAGCCCGGGTCGGTGCTCGACGCCGAGTGGCCCGGGTGGGACGACGAGCTCGCCGCCGACGAGGTCGTCACCGTCGTGGTGCAGGTCAACGGCAAGCTCCGCGACCGGCTCTCGGTGCCGGTCGACGCCGAGCGCGAGGCGGTCTTCGAGCTTGCCCGCGCGGCGGGCAACACGGCACGCTTCCTCGAGGGCAAGGAGCTCGTGAAGGAAGTGTACGTGCCGGGCAAGCTCGTCAACTTCGTCGTGCGCTGACCCTCGCTTCCCGACGGGGCGGCCGGTCCATCGGGCCGGCCGCTCTTCCGCGCGACCGTGGCCTCGTGCTCGCCGGCGCCGACGTCACCGCGCACCGCGGGTCGGTGTCATCCCACTCGCCCGCCGGCGCCGACGACACCGCGCGGCTCGCCACCGTCGCCTCCCGCCCGCCGGCGCCAACGTCACCGCGCACCGCGGGTCAGCGTCATCCCTCTCGGTCTCGGCGGCCGCTGACGGCCGTGACGGCGGGCGCTACGGTGCGAGGGCGCCGGCCGGAGCCTCCGCCGGCCGGCGCCCCCGACCGCCGAGGTGCCTGTGGACCTGACACGTCGCCAGCTCTACGCCTACGTC
>JAZBOM010000373.1:0-4939 GCA_036351205.1 Thermoleophilia bacterium
CCCCGTAGCCCTCGAGCAGCCGGTGGGCGAACGGCGTGAACGGCGCCGCGCCGACGCCGAAGCCGGCGGCGATGAGACCGAGGGCCAGGCCGCGGCGGTTCGGGAACCAGCGGATGCCCGTGCCGATGGCGCCCGCGTAGACGATGCCGGCGCCGACGCCGGCGAGGCTGTAGAGGGCGTAGAAGAGGGGGCGGCTGCCCGTCACGCCGAGGCCGCCCCACCCGACGACGATGAGGACGGCCGCGACGATGAAGGCGAGGCGCGGCCCCCGCCGGTCCATGAAGTAGCCCCCAAGGGGCTGCGAGAGCGTCTGGGCGACGATGAAGAAGGTGAACGCGAGCTGCACCTGCGGGAGCGACCACGGGTTCTGCTGCTCGAGCGGCGTCGTGAACAGCGTTCACGAGTACTGGAGCGGAGCGATGCACACCATCGCGACGATGGCGGCCGCCAGCTGGACGCGCCGCCCGGAGGAAGGCGCGCGCTCAGCCGCCATGCTCGCGCAGGTACGCCCGGGCGATCTCGCGCAGGCGCTCGCGCCCGAAGGGCTCCTCGTGCCCGGGGTAGACGACCGAGACGGGCAGGTCGAGCAGTCGCGCCATCGTTCGTACGTAGTCCTCCACGTTGGACTCCGGCAGCGTGTCGAGGAGCTCGGCGTCGTACACGACGTCGCCCGAGAAGAGGACCCCGGCGGCCTCGTCCCAGAGGCCGATGCTCCCTCGGGTGTGGCCGGGCAGGTGCAGCACCTGGAACTGCCGCTCCCCGAGGTCGATCACGTCGCCGCCCTCGACGAGGTGCGTGGCCGTGACCGGGGCGATCCTGAAGGCGGCCGGGTCGAAGTCGGGCGCCGGCCGCGCGTCGACCATCAGAGGCGCCGGCGGCAGCCCGGCCTCGGTGAGCTGCGCCGTGAACTCCTCGGGCCAGTCGGCCGTCCACAGCGGCGGGATCTCCGAGATGTGCAGGGCCGCCGCCTCTTCGAGCGGATGCAGGAGGCGGCGCTCGAACTCGTGCAGCCCGCCGATGTGGTCGATGTGGGCGTGGGTCGCGACGGCGATCGGCTCGCGGTCGCGGCCACGAGCGAAGCGGCTGAGCACCGGCCGGAGTGGGGCTACGCCGTTGCCGGAATCCACGAGCAGGTCGCGCTCGCGGCCGCGCACGTACCAGAGGTTGGCGCGCAGCAGGTCGTCGACGTGGGGCTCGGTCAGCATGGCGATGCTGCCGGTCACCCAGGTCACTGAGAACCAGTCCGGGACGACCGGGAGGCTCATCGGGCCGGGCCGCGGCAGGTCGGGCGGTGTCACGACGTCGGCCGGCTCACGGCTGACCGGTGTAGCTGGCGAACCCCTGCTCGGCGAAGTGAGGATCGAGGCCAAGATACTCCGTCACGCGGAGCCGACGCATGATCGCGAAGCTGACGCAGTCCACCAGGCTGAGGCGTCGGCGCCCCGAGAGAAGGAGCGACGTGAGCCCCACAGTGTGGTCCTCCGACGTGACCCACTCGATGTGCAACAGCGGGAAGAACTCGTCGACCAGGGTCTTCACGGCGTCGAGCCCCCAGCGGCGTTGGGCCACCGAGACCGCCTCGACGAGCACGTAGTCGGTCGTCAGCAGACCGATGGCTTGGGTCACGCCACTCCTCCACGCCTGGCGGCACGCGGCGTGCCCCGGGTCGTCTTCGTCGAGCAGCGCGATCAGCGCCGAGGTGTCGACGAGGACGGTCACTCGGCCGCCGCGTCGGCGAAGTACTCGTCGTGACGCCGGGACACGTCGCCGGTGCCGGAGTGGAAGCGGCCGACAGCCGCGAGCGAGCGCCGTACCAGTTCCTCGCGCGAGGGACGGAAGCGCCCGGAGCCGAGCGCCTCGTCGACCGCGTCGCGCACCACCGCCGACAAGGAGACACCTCGGGCAGCCGCTTCGTCGCGCAGCACGGCAGACTGCGCCTCAGTGAATTGGATCTGCATGCGGACCATGCGACACCGCCTGGGTCATGATGGCATCGACACCAGTATGCCATCATGACTCGCGTGCGACAAGGGCCGCACGGGGGCCGCCGGTCGCCGCGGCACGGCGGCCTGCCGCCGCCATCGCGTGCCGGGGGCAAAGAAGAGGGCGGCGGGCGGCGCGACCCGAAGGTCGCGCGCACCGCCGCCCCACCGCACCAGCTCAGTGCGCCGTCGGCGCCTCCGTCATGCCCGTGCGCTCCTTGAAGCGCTCCACGCAGAGGATCGGCACCTCCAGCACCCGGCTGATGTTGAACTTCGCCTCGATGAAGTTCGCCTGCCAGGGATGACTGATGGCGTAGGAGTGTATCCGGCCGAAGCCGAACTCATTCCTCACCTCCGTCATCGTCGCCGTGTCGCCCAGGTCGAAGGGCGTCACGCCGAGCTTGTCGGCCACGTACTGCTTGGCCTCCTTCAAGCGCATCCCGCGAGTCATCTGCATACGTGCCACGAGGTCTCCCGCGGCTCGCATCCCACCCAGTCCCGCGGCTTGCGCATGGGCATTGTGCATCCCGTGCGGGTCGCCGGAACCCACCTACAACCCGTCGACCTTCAGGATGTCGACGAAGGCCTTGGCCGAGCGCGCGACGGCGTCGCCCGGCGGGTGCACGAACATCGGCACCCCGCCGACGCCCATGCCGGCGTTCATGTGCACCGGGATCTCGGCCTCGTCCATGCAGGGCTTGACGATCGCGCAGGCGCGGGCCGTGTTCCAGGCGCAGCTCTTGCCGGTGTTCACGTTGACGACCGGCCCGTACATGGTCGCCCCGGCCTCCTGGACGACGTGCAGCTGCTCGAGCGGCCACATGCCGGCGAGCCGCTTGCCCTTGTACTCGAGCTCGCCGTGCATGCCGAGCACGAACTCGCCGGCCATGCCGAGCTGCACGCCCATGTCGGGGTACTTCTCGCGGATGATCTCGGTCGCCCGCAGCGTGGCCCAGAACTCGGGGTCGCCGGAGGCGCCGGTGGTGTCGAAGTCGATCGCGTCGGCGCCGGCCTCGTACATGACGTCGGCCATGCGCACGGCGTCGGCGACCGCCATCTCGGCGGCTTCCTCGCAGGCGGCCCGTGCCTCGGCGATCTTGCCGGCCGGCAGGAGCAGCGACCAGTTCTCGCACGGGCCGTCGTCCTTGGCGTAGAGGCCGAGGTTGGGCATCACGCCGTACTGCATCGGCGCCACCGTGGAGAGCAGGGCGTCGTGGAGGCACTGGGCCTCGTAGGGCAGGATCGTGCGCACCACCTTGAGCGAGTAGTCGCCCGGGCAGAGCTCGAGCAGGTCGGCGCCCATCCACTGCTCGTAGGACTGCATGTCCTGCTCGCGTGTGGCGTGGGTCTTCATGCCGGAGCCGTCGCAGGAGAGGACGATCTCGTCACCCAGGTCGACGCCGACGGTCTTCGCCGGCGAGGCGTAGAGGTCGACGAGGTGGTCGATCTCGTCGGTGGCGAGCGGCGGCACTTTGGCTCGCCGCACCGCCTGCGCGACGCCGTCCTCGACGTCGGCGCGGATCTCGCTCTTGGTGAGGCGAGCGAGCGTCCCGTCGCCCATACGGGTCGGGATGCGGTCTTCCATACTCCCCCTTTCCGCGCCCCGGCGGGCACGACGATAGCGAGACCTCATGTTAACTGACCGGATAGATAGTGACAACGTTGGTCTGCCGGGAGCGTGCTGCGGCGGCTCGTGCAGGCCCGGTGGTGGTCAGGCCTTCGTCCGCGCCGCCGCGTGCCCACTGCGCGGGCGGCCGTCCCCGCGCGCAGAGCGCTTCAGAGGCTGGCGATCCAGAAGGCCTGGTAGGTCACCACCGCGGCGAGCACGCCGGTCAAAGTCACGGCGGCGACGAGTGCGGTGCGGTAACGGCGGAGGCGCCAGAGGAGGAGGGCGCCGATGGTCACGATGCCGACCTTGAAGCCCGCCGCCGACGCCGTCCCCTGGTGCAGGAAGTAGCGCATGACGCCGTTGGCTTCGCTTGCGAACCCAAGCCAGATGCCGTAGTTCGTCAGGGCGAGGTCGGCCACGTTGAGCACCCACAGGTAGCAGAGGGTCCAGAACAGGATGGGCTCGCCCGAGGGCGACATCCGCGGGGAGCGCATCGCCGCGTAGCTGCGCAGACGGCTCACAGCGGCGACTCCCCGACCTCGAGGACACTCCGACCCGCCGGATCTTCGCCCATCCAGGCGACCACCTTGCCGCTCACGAGCACGTGGGACACGGTCAGCTCGGTGGCGGCGATCTCGCGGTCTTCGCCGCCGAGGCGCAGGCCCCAGATGCGGGTGCCACCGCTCATCGGCTCGGCCCAGACGACGAGGTCCCCGTCGAGGGACGGGCCGACGAGCCCGGCCCCGGTGGCGACCGGCACGGTCTGCAGGGTGTCGACGTCGCGCACGACCACACGGTTCTCGCCGGTCGACCAGTCCTTCCAACACCAGGCGACGCGCCGGCCGGAGACGGCCCAGCCGGTGATGCCGAGGGCGCTCCCGGGCGCGGCCGAGGCGATCAGCGTCTGCGCCCCGGTATCCAGGTCGATGACGACGATCTCGTCGCGACTGGCGGCGGACGGCCGGTGACGATAGGCGACGAGCCGGCCGTCCACGAGCGGCTCGCCGTCCGGGACCGCCAAGGCCCGGTGATGCCCGGAGACGAGATCGTTCACGGTGAGCTTCGTTGCTCCGTCGCCCGCCGACTCTGTCCATACGGCCGTCGCCCCCGAGACGTCGGGGTAGGAGGCGACGGGGACCTCTTCGGCGACGAGTCGCCGACGCCCGGACGCGAAGTCGTAGCTGTAGGCGTCGCCGCGCCACGCACCGCGGGGAGCTTCGAACCACACGACGTACTCCCCCGAGACTGCGGGCCGCCAGGTCGCATCGTTCTCCGGGCCGGGGGCGAGGGTCCGCAGGCGGCCGGAGTCGAGGTCAACGAGGAGGACGAACGGCCCGTCTTGCCAGAC
>JAZBOM010000374.1:0-2382 GCA_036351205.1 Thermoleophilia bacterium
CTTGTGACCCGGCGCCGGCTTCGACGTGTTCGGACGGCTGTGGATCGGCGTGGAATGTTGACCCCCTGAGCGGCGGGATCGGCGTCCAAAATTGACCCCCTCCCGGCTATGGCGCCGAGACTTCCCGTCCTTTGGCAGGGACGGGTGGGCGGGGGATGAAGGGCGTGGACACGATTGCGCGGGTGCGCCGCGAGTTCTTCGTGCGCGGCAGGAGTATCAAGGAGATCTGCCGGGATCTGCATGTGTCGCGGAACACGGTGCGCAAGATCATCCGCAGCGAGGAGACGGCATTCGACTACGTGCGCCGTCTGCAGCCCCATCCCAGGATCGGGCCGTGGCGGGAGGACCTCGACCGGCTGCTCGCGACCAACGCGGTGCGTTCGAGCCGGGAGCGGCTGACGCTGGTGCGGGTGTTCGAGGAGTTGCGCGGGCTCGGCTACGAGGGCGGCTACGACGCGGTGCGCCGATATGCGGCCGCCTGGCGCCGGCAGGAGGGCGCGGCGACCGCGGCGGCCTTCGTGCCGTTGAGCTTCGCCCCGGGCGAGGCGTACCAGTTCGACTGGAGCCACGAGATCGTCGTCATCGACGGCGTCACCACGACCGTGAAGGTCGCCCATGTCCGGCTCTGCCACAGCCGGATGTTCTTCGTCCGGGCTTACCCGCGCGAGACGCAGGAGATGGTGTTCGACGCCCACGACCGGGCGTTCGCCTTTTTCCGGGGAACGTGCACGCGCGGGATCTACGACAACATGAAGACCGCCGTGGACGCGGTCTTCGTCGGCCGCGAGCGGGCCTACAACCGCCGCTTCCAGCAGATGTGCGGGCACTACCTCGTCGAGCCCGTCGCCTGCACCCCCGCCTCCGGTTGGGAGAAGGGCCAGGTCGAGAACCAGGTGGGCACGGTCCGGCAGCGCTTCTTCGTGCCCCGGGTGAAGGTGAAGAGCTACGAGGAGCTGAACGCGTGGCTGCTCGACCGCTGCATCGCCTGGGCGCGGGCGCAGCCGCATCCCGAGGTCCGCGACAGGACGATCTGGGAGATGTTCGAGGCCGAGCGCCCGAGCCTCGTGCCCTACCGCGGCCCGTTCGACGGCTTCCATGCCGTCACGGCGTCGGTCTCGAAGACCTGTCTCGTCCGCTTCGACAACAACAAGTACTCGGTCTCGGCGGCCGCGGTGGGGCGTCCGGTCGAGGTGCGCGCCTATGCCGACCGGATCGAGATCCGGCAGGACGGCAAGGTCGTCGGGGCGCACCGCCGGGCCTTCGGTCGGGGCGCGACCGTCTACGATCCCTGGCACTACGTGCCGGTCCTGGCGCGCAAGCCGGGCGCCCTTCGCAACGGCGCGCCCTTCAGGGACTGGGTCCTGCCGGGCGCGATCGAGCGCGTACGGCGCAAGCTGAAGGCCGCCCCCGACGGCGACCGGCAGATGGTCGACATCCTCGGCGCGGTGCTGACCGACGGGCTGCCGGCAGTCGATGCGGCCTGCGCCGAGGCCCTCCGCGAGGGCGTCCATTCGGCCGACGTGATCCTCAACATCCTCGCGCGACAACGCGATCCGGGGCCGCCGGCGACGATCATGACGCCGGACGCGCTCCGGCTCGCTCACGAGCCGGTCGCCGACTGCGCGCGCTACGACAGCCTCAGGAGGGCAGTGTGATGAGCAGCGTGATGGAGCGGACCGAGATCCTGGCCGCGATGAGCGGGCTGAAGCTCTTCGGCATGAAGGCCGCCTACGACGAGATCGTCGCCACAGCGGTCAAGCGCCAGCACGAGCCGCAGAGGATCGTCGGAGATCTGCTGACGGCCGAGCTTTCCGAGAAGCAGGCGCGCTCGATCAAGTACCAGATCACGGTCGCCAAGCTGCCCCTCGCCAAGGAACTCGAGGACTTCGCCTTCGCCGAGACCCCGGTCAACGAGACGCTCGTCCGCGACCTCGCCGGCGGCGGCTTCATCGCCCACCAGCGCAACATCGTCCTGATCGGCGGCACCGGGACAGGGAAGAGCCACATCGCGGTCGGCATCGCCCGCGCCTGCATCCGAGCCGGCGCCCGCGGCCGCTTCTTCAACGTCGTCGACCTGGTGAACAAGCTCGAGGGCGAGGCCCGATCCGGCCGGCAGGGGCGCCTCGCCGACCACCTCGCCCGGCTCGACTTCGTCGTGCTCGACGAACTCGGCTACCTCCCCTTCGCCCAGAGCGGCGGCCAGCTCCTGTTCCACCTCGTCAGCCGCCTCTACGAGCAGACCTCCGTCATCGTCACGACCAACCTCGCCTTCGGCGAGTGGCCGAGCGTGTTCGGCGACGCGAAGATGACGACGGCGCTCCTCGATCGTCTCACCCACCACTGCGACATCGTCGAGACCGGCAACGAAAGCTGGCGCTTCAA
>JAZBOM010000375.1:0-3272 GCA_036351205.1 Thermoleophilia bacterium
CGGGCAGGTCGCCGCGCGTGGGGCCGCGGATATCGCTGGGTGGACGCGTCACGGCCGTCAGTCTACCCGGCCGCGCTGCCCTCACCGAGCTGCGGCCCTCACGTACTCGGTCGTCGGGATCGGCGGCATGCCCGCGACCGGTTCCCCGGCGATGTCCAGCAGGAGATGGTCGTCGGACGACCGGTGTGTGAGCAGCAGCTCGAAGTCCTCGACGAGCGCCTCGAACATCGCCTTCACGACGGTGACGGCGGCTTGCTGCGCTTCGTCGCCGCCGGCGGTCTCCAGCTTGATCTCGAGCTCGTCGCCGTCCAGCTCGCCCTTCAAGGGGCCGACACTCTGCTGGTCGGCACCGACGATGTCGATCTCGAAGTCGCGCCCGTTCTTCTCGATGACGAGGCCGCCGGCGCTGCCGTCAGTCGCCGCCCACGTGCCGACGAACTGCGTTCCGCCAACTCCCCGCAGCATGAAGAACCATACACCGATGATGGCGACGACGGCGACGAGCGCGACGACCAGGACCGTCAGCGTCGTACCCGACAGGGCTCCCGCGGCCGCGCCCGGCGCCGGCGGTGCGCACTGGCTCTCCTCGTAGGCCCAGAGGTCGGCCGCCGGCGCTCCCTTGGCGACGGGAGTCCCGCACGATCCGCAGGCCCAGTCACCGTCCCTGATCTGCTCCCCGCAGCCGGTGCAGGTCTTCACCGCTTCCCCTCTCTCGAGCGTACAGTCCCGAGAGTGTGTCGGCGGAGACAGGCCGGGACCTGAGCGCGGAGGCGCGCCCGCGGTGCTGCGGCGGTCAGAAAGTCAGCCCCTCGAGCCGCCCAAAGATCACTTCGCGCCCGGCGCGGTACTGCTCGGGGTCCATGGCGGCGTCGACGTCGGCGGGGCCGAGTACGGCCATCGCCTCGGCGTCCTCCTTGATGAGCGCGCCGAAGTCGACGCCCTCGCGCCAGGCGCGCATCGCCGAGTCCTGCACGACGCGGTAGGCGTCCTCGCGCGACATCCCCTTGTCGACGAGCGCGAGCAGGACCGACCCGCTGAAGACGAGACGCTGCGACTGGCCGAGGTTGGCGGCCATGCGGTCGGTGTCGACGACGAGGCGGTCGAGCATCGTCGTGCTCTTCTGCAGCATGTAGTCGAGCAGGATGCAGCTGTCGGGGAGGACGATGCGCTCGGCCGAGCTGTGGCTGATGTCGCGCTCGTGCCAGAGGGCCACGTTCTCGAGCCCGACCATGGCGTTGCCGCGCAGCACGCGGGCACAGCCGGCCATGCGCTCGCTGAGGATCGGGTTGCGCTTGTGGGGCATGGCCGAGGAGCCCTTCTGGCCCTTGCCGAACGCCTCCTCGGCCTCGCGCACCTCGGTGCGCTGCAGGTGCCGCACCTCCACGGCGAACTTCTCGAGGCTGGCGCCGATGACGGCGAGGCAGCTGAGGAAGCAGGCGTGGCGGTCGCGCTGCACGACCTGGTTCGAGATCGGCTCGAAGCCGATGCCGAGCTCGGCGCAGACCAGCTCCTCGACGCGCGGGTCGATGGCGTTGTAGGCGCCGACGGCGCCGCTCAGCTTGCCGACCGCGGCGCCGTCGGTGACGCGGCGGAGGCGTTCGAGGTGCCTCGCCACCTCGAACGCCCACATCCCGAGCTTCATCCCGAAGGTGATCGGCTCGGCGTGGATGCCGTGCGTGCGCCCGACCTGGACCGCGTCCCTGAACTCGAAGGCGCGCCGCTTGAGGACCTCGCCGAGGGCGAGGAGGTCCTTCTCGAGCAGCGCCCCGGCGCGCTTGATCTGCAGGGCGAGCCCGGTGTCGAGCATGTCGCTCGAGGTCATGCCGTAGTGGACCCACTTGGAGGCCTCGCCGACGTGTTCGGCGACGTTGGTGAGGAAGGCGATGACGTCGTGGTTGGTCGTCGCCTCGATCTCGGCCACGCGCTCGACCTCGAAGGCCGCCTTCGCCTCGATCTCGACGACGGCGTCGTCGGGCACCTTGCCCAGCTCGTTCCAGGCCTTCACGGCGGCGATCTCGACCTCGAGCCAGGCCTGCATCTTGGCCTCTTCGGTCCAGACGGCGCCCATCTCGGGCAGGGTGTAGCGCTCGATCATCGTCCCCTCCGGTGCGACGGCGTTGACGGCGCGCGTGGTCACGCGAGGTGCCCGGCGATTCTCTCACAGAGGCCCGCGCCGTGGGGCGCCCCACGACGACCGGTCGGTGTCGCGCGGTCGCGGCCGGCGCGGGCTCGTCCCCGCGTTCGATGGGGGTAGGATGCCGCCGAGGGCGGTCACGAGAGGAGGCTGGGATGCAGTCCGAGGAGGAGCTTCGCAAGCGGGCGGTCGAGCGGGTCAAGAAGAAGCGCGACCTCTTCAGCCACCTCGTCGCCTACGTGATCGTCAACGCGTCCCTCATCGGCATCTGGTACTTCACCGGGGCCGGCTACTTCTGGCCCGGCTGGGTGCTGGGCGGCTGGGGGATCGGCGTCGCCTTCAACGTCTGGGACGTGTACGGGCGCAGCGAGATCACCGAGGATGACATCCAGAAGGAGATGGAGGAGCTGCGCCGGCGCTGAGCCGCGGCGCAGCGGCGGCGCCCGCCGGCGTCCCGGCTCAGTCCCGCTGCCGGCCGCGTCACTCCGGCTTGGGCCGGGTGAAGCGCACGAGCTGCTTTTCGCCTTCCTCGGGCTCGTACCGCGCCACGAGTTGCTGCCCGTCGGCGTCGAGCTCGAAGGCGATCGTCCAGCGCGCGCCCTCGGCACCGCCCTCCGCGTAGAGCCGGCCGCCCTCGCTGTAGATGCGCTCGGGCGAGGCCCCCTCGACCCGGAGGCCCTCGATGCGGTACGTCTCTCCCTGCCGCTCGATGGTGAGCCGCGTGTCGCCGAGCAGGACGCAGGAGCCGGCCCACTCGCCGGTCAGGTCGTCGCCGTGACGCAGCAGGCGGCCGGCGCCCCAGGCGGCGAGCCACACGACGGCGGCGAGGACGGCGAGCGCGACCAGGCGCCGCCGCCACGCCGTCCGCCTGTCGATGCGCGCCACGTCAACTCCCGCTCTGTCGTCTGGCCCTGCGCCCGCCGGCGTGCGGGCATGGCACGCCCTCATCGGGTGTGCGCGGTTGGCATTCTACCGGCAGTGCTCAGAGTTCGTCGAAGGGGACCTCGCACACCTCGGGCTCGGGGCACAGCTCTCTGGGCTCGTCGAGGAGCCAGATGCAGCCCATGGCGGCGACGCAGCTGACCGCCAGGGTGAACCAGGCGAGCGCATACGAGCCGGTGAGGTCGACGAGGGCGCC
>JAZBOM010000376.1:0-2544 GCA_036351205.1 Thermoleophilia bacterium
CCGGGACCCGGCTATCAGCCGCGGCAGGGCGGCGGCGAACGGGGCGACCGCCGCCGTTGACCGCGGCGCGCCCCTGGGTCTTCTGCGGGGCCCGCCGCCTCGAGCTCGACCGGGCGGACCACTTCGAACCCCCGGCGCGACTCGCGCCGCCCCACGATGTCGACCGGATGCTCGAGGACGCCCTCGCCGCGCCGGTGGCGACGGCGCGGCTGGCGGAGCTGGCCCGCGGCGCCGCCACCGTCGCCCTGGCCGTTCCCGACGGCTCCCGCCCGTGCCCGAGCGGCGCCGTCGTGCGCCACCTGCTGGACGAGCTGCGTCGCGCAGCGATCCCGCGGGAGGCCGTCACCGTCGTCGTCGGCTGCGGCCTGCACGCCCCGAGCTCCGCGGAAGAGAAGCGCTCCCTTCTGAGTGCGGCCGGTGAGGAGGCCCTGCACGTCGTCGACGCGCAGGGCCTCGAGTCGCCGCTGGCCGATCTCGGCGTCGCCGCGTGCGGCGCCCCGGTGTCGATCGACCGCCGGGTCGCCGACGCCGCCCTCGTGGTCACGGTCGGCGTCGTCGAGCCGCACCTCTACGCCGGCTTCTCCGGCGGCGTCAAGGGGGTCGCCATCGGCTGCGCCGGCGCGGAGACCATCGCCTGGACCCACCGCCCGGCCTTCATCGGCCGGCCGGGGGTCGAGCTCGGGGCGCTCGACGGCAACCCCTTCGCCTCGGCGCTGCACGAGATCGCCGCCTTCACCCCGCTGCGCTTCGCCGTCAACGTCGTCGTCGACGAGGCCGCACGCCCGGCGGCCGTCGCCGCCGGGGCGCCCCAGGCCGTGCAGCGCCGCCTCGCCGACGCGCACCGCAGCGCCTGGCTGCGCCCCGTCCCGGGCCCGTTCGACGTCGCCGTCTGCGGCGTGGCGCACCCGAAGAGCGCATCGCTCTACCAGGCGTCCCGCGCCGCCACCTACCTCGCCCTGACCGCGCGCCCCGCACTCGCCCCCGGGGGGCTCATCGTGCTGTGCGCCGACCTGCCCGACGGGCCCGGCGCCGGCCCCGGCGAGGCGAACTTCGCCGCGCTCCTGAAGGCCGCGTCGTCACCGGCGGAGCTCGTCGCGCGCGGGCTCAGGGAGCCGCTCGGCCCCGGCGGCCAGCGGGCCTGGGTCGTCGCCCGCGTGCTCGAGCGCTACCGGATCGCCGTTGTGGGCGCGACCGACCCTGCAGCTCTCGAGGGATCGGGCGTCGCCTGCTTCGCGACCGTCGCCGAGGCGGTCGCGGCGCACGAAGGGCGGCTCGGTCGTCGCGCCCGGGTGCTCGCCGTGGCCGACGCCGCCGCGACGGTCGTGCGCGCCGCCTGAGCCGCCCGGCGCGCCGCAGATCTCCCCGCACCCCTCCCCGCCTCGCCCACCGTTACCGGAGAGACCCTGCAGGGTACAAACTCTTTGCATACACAAACACCCTGGCCGGGAGGTGAGGATCATGACGGGCGGCTTCAAGATCGGGCGGCTCTTCGGTATCGAGGTGCGCGTCAACCCCACCTGGTTCCTCATCCTCGCCTTCCTCACCGCCGCGCTCGCCACCGGGTTCTTTCCTTCCTCCTTCCCGGGCTGGGAAGGCGACGCGTACTGGGCCGTGGCCCTCGTGGCCAGCGTGCTGCTCTTCGCGTCGGTCCTCGTGCACGAGTTCGCTCACGCCCTCGTGGCCCGGCGCCAGGGCATCGAGGTCAAGGGTGTCACCCTCTTCCTCCTCGGCGGAGTGGCCAGCATCGCCAGTGATCCATCGTCGCCGGGCCGCGAAGCCCTGATGGCCGGAGTCGGCCCCCTCGCCAGCTTCGCCCTCGGCGGCCTGTCGCTGGCGCTGTTCGCCTACGCGCCGCTGCCTGAGGTCGCCGCGGCAGTCTTCCTGTACCTGGCGATCGCCAACATCATGCTCGCGGTCTTCAACCTCCTGCCGGGCTACCCGCTGGACGGCGGCCGGGTCCTGCGAGCCCTGCTCTGGCGCCTCTCCGGCGATCAGCGCCGCGCCACCCGCGGCGCCGCCTGGACCGGGGTGGTCTTCGGATACGGCTTCATCGCTCTCGGCGTGCTGCTGTTCTTCGGCCCCTCCGGCTTCAGCGGTCTCTGGCTCGCCTTCATCGGCTGGTTCCTGACCCAGGCATCCCGGCAGACGCTGACCAACGCCGACCTCGAGGCCCGCCTCGACGGCGTGACCGCCGGCGCCCTGGCCCACGAGCCGGGGCGCTGGGTGCCGCCGTACGTGACCGTCGACCACGCCGCCGACACCTACTTCGCCGCCGGCGAGGACCGCTGCCTGCCGGTGCGGCCGCAGGACGACGACCGCCTGTACGACGGAGTCGTGTGCGTGGACCAGCTCGAGCGGCGAACGCCGCAGGCCAAAGACCTCTGGGCCGTGCGCGTGCGCGACGTGATGACCGGCGCCCAGGGCATCGTCGAGGTCGGCCCCGACACTCCGGCCGCCGAGGCGGCGCGGCTCATGGGCGCCGAGGGCGCCCCGGCGGTCGCGGTCGTCGACAACGGACATTTCGTCGGCCTTGTCGACAGGGCG
>JAZBOM010000377.1:0-4421 GCA_036351205.1 Thermoleophilia bacterium
GCGCCGGCGCCCTGCGGTAGGATGCCATCATGACCCCCGACGACCTCACCCGGCGCCTCTTCCTGCTCGACGGCAGCAGCCTCGCCTACCGGGCCTACTTCGCCCTCCCTGAGACCATCGCCACCCGCGACGGCTTCCCCACCAACGCCATCTACGGGCTCAGCCAGATGTTCCTCAAGATCGTCACCGAGTACAGCCCGTGCGCGGTCGTCGTCGCCTGGGACGCGCGCGAGAAGACGTTCAGGCACGAGGAGTACGAGGAGTACAAAGCTCAGCGGCCGCACATGCCCGACCTGCTCTCGATGCAGTGGGACAGGCTCCCCGAGCTCGTCGAGGCCTTCGGGTTCGTCAATCTGGTGAAAGGCGGCTACGAGGCGGACGACCTGCTCGGGACCCTGGCCGTGGCGGCCCGCGAGCGCGGGGTCAAGGCGGCGGTCGTGACCGGCGACCGCGACAGCCTGCAGCTCGTCGACGACGACATCGTCGTCGTCGCCACCGGGCGCGGCATCACCGACGTCAAGGTCTACACGCCGGCCCGCGTCGTGGAGCGCTTCGGCGTCGAGCCGGGGCAGATCCCCGACTTCATCGGCCTCAAGGGCGACAGCTCCGACAACATCCCCGGCGTGCCCGGCATCGGCGAGAAGACGGCGGCGGCCCTGCTGCAGCAGTTCGGCAGCCTCGAGGCGCTCTACCAGCGGCTCGACGAGGTCACGTCTGAGAAGCGCCGCGCCCTGCTCATCGAGCACGAGGAGACGGCGCGCCTCTCGAAGCGCCTCGCGACGATGGTCCGCGACGTGCCGCTCGAGGAGGACCTCGGCGCCATCGTCGACCGCTGTGACTACCGCGTGCCGGTGGCCGACGTCGAGGACCTCTTCCGCCGCTACGAGTTCACCAGCCTGGTCCGCCGCCTCAAGGAGACGGTGGTCGCGCCTGCCGAGAGCGGGGGCGTGCCGGCGCCGTCCGGCGGCGACGCGGGGGCTCCGGTTGGAGCCGGCGGCGCGGGGTCGACCGCCGCCGGCGCCTCGACAGCGCCGGCCGCGGGATCGCTGCCGGCACTGGTCGTCGAGCGCGGCGCCGGCGCGCTGGCCGCCGTGCTCGAGCAACACGAGGCCGCCTTCGCTGCCGTGCCGGCGGGCGACGGCGACGGCGACGAGTGGGCGGCGGCGGTCTTCGCCGGCGGCGACGCGGTGGTGGCGGCGCGCGTCGGCGGCGACGAGTGGCCGGCGCTGTGGCGGCTCGTCGCGCACGTGATGGCGTACGACGTCAAGGCGTTGCCGGGCTTCGCCGGCGCGCCCCGTGGTGCCGCCTACGACACGGCGGTGGCCGCCTACCTGCTCACGCCCGAGCGGGCCGAGAAGGACCGGGTCCTCGAGAACCTGGCCGGGCTCGACGAGGCCGGGCCCCTCTTCGACGGCCCGGCCGACGAGGCCGCCGCGGCGACGCGCGCCTGGCTCACGTGGCGCGTCGCCGAGGCCCAGCGACCGCGGCTCCGCGAGCTCGAGCTCGACCGCCTCCTGAGCGAGATCGAGCTGCCGCTGACGCGCGTGCTCGCCGTCATGGAGGCGGCCGGGGTCAAGGTCGACACCTACCGGCTGGGCGAGATCACGGCCCGCCTGCGCGAGCGCGTCGAGGAGCTCACCGACACCATCCACGAGCTCGCCGGCGAGCCCTTCACCATCGGCTCGCCGCAGCAGCTCGCCGACGTCCTCTTCACGCGCCTCGGCCTCGAGCCCTCGCGCAAGGGCAAGACGGGCTACTCGACCGACGCCCGGGTGCTGCGCGGCCTGCGCGAGCAGCACCCGATCGTGCCCGCGGTCGAGGAGTGGCGCGAGCTCACCAAGCTGCTCAGCACCTACCTCGAGCCGCTGCCGCGCCGGGTCGACCCGCGCACGGGGCGCCTGCACACGACGTTCAACCAGACGGTGGCCAGCACGGGCCGCCTCTCGAGCTCCGACCCGAACCTGCAGAACATCCCCGCGCGCACCGAGCTCGGGGCCGAGATCCGCTCCTGCTTCGTCGCCGAAGAGGGCAACCTGCTGGTCGTGGCCGATTACTCGCAGATCGAGCTCCGGCTGATGGCGAAGCTCTCCGGCGAGCCGGCCCTGCTCGACGCCTACGCGCGCGGCGAAGACGTGCACCGGGTGACGGCGGCAGCCGTCGCCGGCATCCCCGTCGAGGAGGTCACGCGCACGCAGCGCGAGCACGCCAAGGCGACCAACTTCGGCATCATGTACGGGCTCTCGGCCTACGGGCTCTCCGAGCAGGTCGGCATGCCGGTCGACGAGGCGCGCGCGTTCATCGAGGCCTACTTCGCGCGCTACCCGAAGGTGCGCGAGTTCCGCGACCGGGTCATCGCCCAGGCGACGCAGGACGGCTACGTCACGACGCTGTTCGGGCGTCGCCGGCCGGTCACCGAGCTGAAGTCGTCGAACTACCGCCTGCGCTCGCTCGGCGAGCGCCTCGCCGTGAACAGCGTGCTGCAGGGAACGGCGGCCGACATCATCAAGGTGGCGATGCTCGAGGTGCAGCGCCGCCTCGAGGAGAGCGGCATGGCGGCGCGCCTCGTCCTGCAGGTGCACGACGAGCTCGTCGTCGAGGCGCCGAAGGGCGAGGTCGACGCGGTCAAGACCCTGCTGGGCGAGGCGATGCGCGGGGCCTACGAGATGGAGCCGGTGCTCGAGGTCGAGGTCGGCGCCGGCGCCGACTGGCGCAGCGCGAAGTAGCGTCGCACCGCGGACGTACCGTCACCGCGCCGCGACCCGCATTCTCCCCGCCCCCGCGGGGGCCCTGTGCTATACTCTCCCGGTTTCGCCCTGCTCCGGTCGCGGTTCCCGGGGCGGGCGGTCCTTTCAGCGACGAGCCGCGACAGTGACCGGGAGGCCGAGAGACCACATGACGGACAACCAAATCGAGACCCAGGACGCACCGAAGATCGTCGAAGGCAGCGAAGGCTACCTCATCGAGGTGGACGGCGAGATCGTCCCCAACTACGACGCCACCATCAACGTGTTCAACGAGGGTGACATCGTCACCGGCAAGGTGGTGCGCATCGACAAGGACGAGGTCCTCGTCGACATCGGCTACAAGTCCGAGGGCGTGATCCCGGTCAACGAGCTCTCGATCCGCAAGAATGTGAACACCCAGCAGGAGGTCGAGCTGGGCGAAGAGGTCGACGCCCTCGTCATGCAGAAGGAGGACGCCGACGGCCGCCTGATCCTCTCCAAGAAGCGCGCCCGCTTCGAGAAGGCGTGGAAGCGCATCGAGGGCGCCTTCGAGAGCGGCACCCCCGTCATCGGCACCGTCATCGAGGTCGTCAAGGGCGGCCTCATCCTCGACCTCGGGGTGCGCGGCTTCCTGCCCGCCTCCCTGGTCGACATCCGTCGCGTGCAGGACCTCTCCGAGTACGTCACCAAAGAGCTCAACTGCCGCGTCATCGAGATGAACCGCAACCGCAACAACGTCGTCCTGTCGCGCCGCGCCGTCCTCGAAGAGGAGCGCAAGGAGGTGCGCCAGCAGATCATCGACGAGCTCACCGTGGGCGACATCGTCGAGGGCACGATCAGCAACATCGTCGACTTCGGCGCCTTCGTCGACCTCGACGGCATCGACGGCCTCATCCACATCTCCGAGCTCAGCTGGACCCACATCAACCACCCGTCCGAGGTGCTGCAGGTCAACCAGAAGGTCAAGGTCAAGGTGCTCGACATCGACCGCGACCGCCAGCGCATCTCGCTCGGTCTCAAGCAGACGCAGGAAGACCCGTGGCAGCGCATCGTCACCCGGCACAAGGTCGGCGACACGGTCGACGGCCGGGTCACCAAGATCGTCGCCTTCGGCGCCTTCATCGAGATCTACGAGGGCATCGAGGGCCTCGTCCACATCAGCGAGCTGGCCAACCGGCACGTCGAGCGGCCCGACGAGGTCGTCGCGGTCGGGCAGATCGTGCGCGTGAAGATCATCGAGGTCGACACCGAGCGTCGCCGGCTCAGCCTCTCGATCAAGCGGGTCGAGGGCGCCGACGAGGTGCGGCCCATGCCGCCGATGCCGGTCGAGATCGAGGAGCCCGAGGCCGAGGAGGCCGAAGAGCCCGAGGCCGAGACGGCCGACGAGACGGCCGCCGACGAGACCGCCGAGGTCGCGACCGAAGAGGTCGCCGAGGCGCCGGCCGACGAGGCCGCAGAGAGCGTGACCGAGGAGGCCGTCGCAGAGCCCGAGGCCGCGACAGAGGCCGAGGCCGAGACGGCCGTAGAGCCCGAGGCCGCCGCGGTGGCCGAGACCGTCACCGAGCCCGAGGCCGCCGAGGAGACCGCCGGGGCCGAGTCGGCCGACGAGGCCGCCGGCGAGGTGGCACCGCCGCTCGACGAGGGTCCCACGCTGGGCCTGAGCGACGAGGTCTTCCCGGTCGGCGCCGAGGCGCCCGA
>JAZBOM010000378.1:0-5539 GCA_036351205.1 Thermoleophilia bacterium
CCGGCCGTGCCGGCGCCGATCACGATGATGGGGTGCTCGTCCACGGCGGCCTCCTCGGGTCACGCGCTGTGTACCCGTGGCCGCCGCATCTCAGCGCCGCACGCTGCCGGGTCCGGCGTCGGATGCGGGTCGAACGTCGGCCCGGCGCATGGTCGCCGGGCCGACGTCCGCCTTCGCCTCAGCGCTTCTCGCCGGTGTCGTCGAGGACGTCCTGCGCCGTCTCGGCCGCGTGTGAGACGGCGTCGACGATGCGCTTCGCCGTCTCTTCGGCCTTCGTGCGCCGTCTGGTCGGCGGCCTGGCCGAGGCCTCGCCACCCCCGGCCTTCGCCGGGGTCTGGGGTCTCGGGGCGGCGGCGCGAGCCGCCGCCGACCCCTGGGCACCGGTGGGCTCGGGTCCCTTGGCCGTGGCCGTGGTCGTACCGGCGACGGCCTCTGCTGCCGCGACGACCGCCTGCGCGGCGCCGGAAGCGGCCTGCGCCGCCTGTGCCGCCGCCGCCTGCGCCGCTTCTGCGGCCGCCGCCGCGACATCGTCCGTCGCGGCCCCGGCCGCCCTCTCGACCCCCTGGTCGGCGGCCGCGCCGGCCCGCCCGGAGCCATCGTCGGCTACCCGGCCTGCCGGCGCCCCCGGCTCCGCAGTCGAGGCCGGCGACTCGGCCAGCATCTGCTCCTTGATCGACTCGACGAGAGCGGAGTGCGCGTCGCTCTCGCCTGCGGCCGCGGAGACGCTGATCCCGAGCTTCTCGGCGCTGGTCAGCGTCATCAGCAGGCCGAGCAGGCCGCTGAAGGCGTCGCTCCTGCCGCTGCCTCCGTCGCCGCCGTCACCGAGTGAGATCACCGTGCTGGGGACGAGCGGCACGCCGGACTTCTCGATGGCGTCGGCGATGCGCGCCATCACGTCCTGGGCGACCTGGAAGCCGGGGCCGCCATAGGCCTTCACCTGCTCGTTGACGGCGATCGCCTTGCCGATGCCGATACGCGCCTCGGCCGCGCCCTGCGCCTCGGCCGTGACCTGGATGCGCCGGGCGTCGGCCCCGGCGAGGGTGGTGATCTTCTGCGCCTCCTGCACGGCCTTGACGGCGTCGGCGCGGCCGACGTTCTCCTGGATCGAGATCTGGATCGCGCTCTCCGTGAGGTGGGTCTGCTGCGCCGCGGTGGCCTTTGACTGGTTCAGCTCCCGCTCCTTGTCGGCGGCGTACTGCTGGCGCTCGTAGGTGATGACCTGCTCGTCGGCGATCTGGCGGTCGCGCAGCTGCGAGAGGATCTGGTCGATCTTGTCGTCGCCCTCCATGGCGCGCGGCGTGCCGATGAGCACCTCTTCGAGACGCAGGTTGTAGCGCGAGAACTTCTCGCGCATCTGCGCGGTCGACTCCTCCTGGATCTCGGCGCGCCGCTGGATCAGCTCGATCAGGGTCATCTTCTGGCCGACGTTCTTGAAGTAGGAGGCGACCATCGGGTCGAGGGTCTGCTCGACGAGCCGCCTGATGTTGCCGAAGCGCTGGATCACCAGCGGCGCTTCGCGATAGGGGATCTGGATGACGACCGAGAGCGGCAGCGTGGGCTCGAAGGCGTCCTTGGTGATGAGCTCGATCTCGGAGAGGTTCGAGTCGAAGCCGTGCGACCCCGCCTCGCTGTGCATCCACTTGAGGACGAAGTTCGTGACCGGGACCTTCTCGACGCGCCCGGCGTAGGTGTTGAAGGCGTACTTGCCCGGCATCAGCGGGTCCTTCCAGACGCCGCGCTTGCCGATGTCGACGAGCTCACCGTGGCGGAAGTCGTCGCCGCTCTCGTCCTCCCCCTTCTCGCCGATGTACGAGACCACGACGCCGGTCCAGCCGATCTCGATCTCGGTCTTGGGGATGAACTCGACCGTGGCGAAGAGCCGGTTGACGAAGTAGGTGCCGTCGGTGAGCACCTGGTACTGCTTGCCGCGCATGCCGCCCCCGGCGAGGAAGCGCTCGGGGTCCTGGAAGTTGTTGTGGTAGGTGTCGGGATCGTCCGGGTCGGTGCCCACGAGGGGGGCGATGATCTCTCCCTGCGGAAGCCCCGGGCCGTCGTGGACGGTGACGATGGCGACGACGTCGCCGCTCTCCTCGGCGGTGATCGGGTCGGGCATCGTCGCGCCGCCGCCGTCGCCCAGCGCCTGCTTGGCGACGTGCGCCGCGGTCTTGATGATCTGCTCGGTCACCGAGCTCTCGGTGCCCACGATGACCGGCTTGAAGGCGTCGAGCTCGAGGAGCGCCGCGCTCATGCCGTCGATGACCTGACGGTCGGAGTCCTCGATGCGCATGTAGTAGATGCGGCTCTCGGTCAGGATCACGAAGTTGATCAGGTTGAAGGCGTAGGTGCCCTCGCGCAGGATCTGCCGCTGGGGACCGCGCTGGCCTCCGTTGGTCAGGAAGAACCGCACGTCCTCGAACGAGTTGCCCGGCACCATGCGCCCCAGCGTCTGCTGTGGCCGCAGGGGCTCACCGTCGCGTGAGAAGACGTAGCCGATCTGGCCCTGCGGGATCGTGACCAGCGGCGCCTTGTGGATCTTGTACTGCAGTCGACTGCGGAAGTGGACACCGCCGCGGAGGACGTCCGGCTGGTAGCCCGCCTCGCCGTTGAGGGCGAGGATGGCTTTGTCGAGAGACCCTTTGGAGGACCACTTCTTCTCGACGAGGCCGACGCGGTCGGGCCGGATGATCGTGATGCCGACGATCCAGTAGAGCAGGACCACCAGTCCGACGACGACGATGGCGACATCGATGAGGATCGCGACCACGGCCCCTCCCGGTCCGAGTGCAGGATGCGGCCGCACGCGTACCCCCCGGCCACACGTGGGCCGATAGTACCACGAGGTTCGCGGAGGGCCATGCCGCAGGCACGGGTGTGGCATAGTGGGCCTCGGTGCCGGCAGCGGCAGAGCGCTGTAAGCGCGGCCGGTGGCCGGGGACGCCCCGCCGCCAGGCCCACACAGGAGACCGTCAAGGGGGACGATGCGGAGACTGCTCGTGATGCTGTTCTGGCGCGGCCGCGATCCGGACCCCTGGGCCGACCGTCTCTACCTCATCATCGTCGGCACGGCGATCATGTTCGTCTTCGTCCGGCTTGCGCTTCTGCTCCAGGGCGTCTGGCCGCTGCACCTGCCTTTCGGGCTCTGACCGCAGACCCCACGACGAAGGCGCGGTCGCGGCTTCAGGGATCACGTGCGCGGCTGTTCGATGGGTCGCGATGCCGGTCGCGGCGTCGTGCGACACCGGTGACGCGGCCGCCGGCAGACTCCGGATGCCCCCGGCGCCGCCCGGGCCGCGGTGCCTGTCCGCAGTGGCGGCTCGTCTTCGGCTGACGTACGGTCTGCCGGACGACGCCCACCGGGCCGGCGACTGCGCTCGCCCGGTCGCGCGGGCTGGACTGCGGGCCGAGACCGAGAGGAGCACGCATGATCCGTCAACTCAGCGAGCGCGTCCGCGACGGGCGCCTGTCGGCGGTCGCCCTGGTCGAGCGGGCACTGTCGCAGATCGAGCGCCACGACGGGCAGATCAACGCGGTCGTGAAGCTGCGCGCGGAGGAGGCTCTCGCGGAGGCGCGCGCCCTCGACGGGCGCGCGCGCCGCGGTGAGCGCCTCGGCCCGCTCGCCGGCGTCCCCTTCCTCGTCAAGGAGACCAGCGACCTCGCCGGGCTGTCGACCACCGAGGGCTCGCTCGTCCTCGCCGATGCGCCCCCGGCGACGCGCGACGACATGATCGTCGCGCGGCTCCGGGCCGCCGGGGCGATCGCCGTCGGCAAGACGAACATCCCCGAGTTCTGCTTCGAGGGGTTCACCGCCAACCGCCTCTTCGGCGCGACGCACAACCCGTGGGCCCTCGAGTGGTCGCCCGGCGGCTCCAGCGGCGGCTCCGCCGCCGCCATGGCCGCCGGCATGATCCCCTTCGCGACGGCCACCGACGGCGGCGGCTCGGTGCGCATCCCCGCCGCGTACTGTGGCCTGTACGGCCTGAAGCCGACCAACGGCGTCGTCGCCCGCGACCCCATCCCGGGCTGGATCGATTTCTCCACGCACGGCCCCATGGGGGTGGAGCCCGACGACGTGCGGCTGCTGCTCGCGGTGATGGCCGGGCCGGCCGCCGGCGACCCGACGGCGCTGCCCGCGCCGCCGGCGATCGCCGCCCGCACGAGGGCCCGGCCCGCGCGGGTCCTCGCCGCGCCGCGGCTCGTCGAGTGGGGTCCGCTGCCGAGCGCCGTCGCCGACCTCTTCGCCGCCGCCGTCGAGCGGCTCGAGCGCGACCTCGGCTTCGAGGTCGAGCCCATCGCCGCCGCCGAGGTGCTGGCGGCGGCCGACGTCGGCGACGCCAACGCCGACGACGACTGGGCGACGGTCGCGACCTGCGAGCAAGCCCACCAGCTCGGCAGGGAGTGGATCGAGCGCGAGGGTGACCGACTCCACCCGGCCTTCCACGCCGCGATGAAGCACGGCCTCGAGATCACGCTCGAGGAGTACCTCGCGGCGCGCCGCCGACGCTTCGCCTACGTGCGCGCGCTCGACGTGCTTCTCGGCGCGGACACCGTCCTCGTCACCCCTACGATGCCGAGCGAAGGCTTCTTCGCCAAGGGCAGCCGCCCCGGCATCGAGGCGGAGCGCACCTCGGACGACGCCTACAACACCCAGGTCCAGAACCTGACCGGTCATCCGGCGCTGACCGTGCCCGCGGGCGTCGCGCCCAACGGCGTGCCGTTCGGTCTCCAGCTCACCGCTCCGCGCTTCAGGGACGACCTGCTCCTCGACCTGGGCGACGCCTGGGCAGAGGCCGGCGCGGCCACGGGGGTCGCGCCGGCGCCAAGCTACGAGGTGTTCTGGGAGCTCTGAGCGGAGGGAATACCGAGAAGGACGTCGTTCCCGACCGCCGGAGGCGCGCGTGGCACACGACGACCAGGCGAAGCTCGACCCACGCACCGAGATCGGCCACGTCCATCTCAAGGTGGCCGACCTGGAGCGCGCCGTGGCCTTCTACCGCGACGTGCTCGGCTTCGACGTGACGGCCCGGCTCGGCGGGCAGGCCGCGTTCCTCGCGGCGGGCGGCTACCACCATCACATCGGCCTCAACACGTGGGAGTCGCGCGGCGGCGGCCCGCCGCCGCGCGACTCCACCGGCCTGTACCACGTCGCCATCCGCTACCCGACCCGCGCCGCCCTGGGGCGGGCCCTGCGGCGCCTGCGGGAGCACGGGCACCCGATCGACGGGGCCGCCGACCACGCGGTCAGCGAGGCGATCTACCTGAGCGACCCGGACGGCAACGGCATCGAGTTGTACTGGGACCGGCCCGAGGCGGAGTGGCCGCGCGGCGACGGGGGCGAGGTGCTCATGACCGTCGACCCCCTCGACCTCGAGGGCCTGCTGGCAGCTGCCGGGGCGGCCGACTGATCGCCGGGACGTCGGCCGCAGCGAAGGACGCGTTCCGCTGAGCCCGGCGCCTCCAGCCGGTGGCGACCCCGTCGTCCGCCGCCGGAGTCTGTCCTCGCCTGCGTGGCCTGCAGTACGATGGCGCCGTCGGCCGTCAC
>JAZBOM010000379.1:0-5190 GCA_036351205.1 Thermoleophilia bacterium
CGCGCCGCAGGCGGGGAACAGGCAGCGAGCCGGGAGCAAGCGGCCGGGCGGCCCTGTAGCCCGCTTGCGCACCTTCACCCGGCGGCAAAGCCGGATCTGGCGTCCGCCGGGCGCCGGCGGGCACTGACGCCGACTGGAGCCGACGGCGACGCCGACTGCAGCGCGGGCGACGCGGAACGGCGCGGCCACAATACCGACCGGGGCGGGAACTGACTTCGACCTCCAGACTGTGGCTGCCGTCGCGGCGAGCGGGCGCCGCCGCGACTGACGGGTTGGGCTCGCACCCCCGTGGTAGTCTTCCGGCCGTGACCCCGCGTCCCCGAGAGGAGCGACCGCGATGACCGCCAACCCCGCCAGCGACCCCTCTGTGCCCGACCGTCACGTCGTCCTCCTCGGCTCGACCGGCTCGATCGGCCGCCAGGCGCTCGAGGTGCTCGAGACGATGCCGGCGGCGAAGCTCACCGGCATCGTCGCCCACTCGAACTGGCAGACCGCGCTCGAGCAGTGCGCCGCGCACGCCGTGCCCACGCTGGTGCTGCAGAGCGACGAGGCGGCGCGCGCCGCGCTCGGGGCGGTCGCCTCGGCCACCGGCCTGCCCGCCGGCTTCAAGGTGCTCGCCGGCGACGGCGGCACGCTCGAGCTCGTCCACACGGCCGCCGCGGAGGCGCGTGAGGCCGGCCTCCCGCTCATCGTGCTCAACGGCATCGTCGGCGCCGCCGGCCTGCGCGCCACGCTGGCGACGCTCGAGGTCGGCGCCACCCTGGCCCTCGCCAACAAGGAGAGCATGGTCGCCGGCGGGCCCTTCGTCACCGCCGCGGCGCGCGCCTCCGGCTCCCGCGTCATCCCTGTCGACAGCGAGCACAGCGCCCTCTTCCAGTGCCTGGGCGACCAGGGCGCCGCCGTCGACGAGCTCCTCCTCACGGGCTCGGGCGGTCCCTTCCGCCTCTGGGGCGCGGAGCGCATCGCGCAGGCCACCCCCGAGGAGGCCCTCGCCCACCCGAACTGGTCGATGGGCCCCAAGATCACGATCGACTCGGCGACGCTCATGAACAAGGGCCTCGAGGTGATCGAGGCGCACCAGCTCTTCGGCGTGCCGTACGAGCAGGTCACCGTGCTCGTCAACCCGCAGAGCGTCGTGCACAGCATGGTGCGCTTCAGGGACGGGGCGATCCTCGCCCACCTCGGCGTGCCCGACATGCGCACGCCGATCGGCTACGCCCTCGGCTGGCCGGCGCGCCCGACCCTGCCCATGGTCAAGCGCCTGGACCTGCTCGCCGCCGAGGTGAGCTTCGCTCGTCCCGACAGCGAGCGTTTCCCCTGCCTGCGCCTGGCGATCGAGGCCGGCAAGCAGGCGGCGATGGTCGAGGCGGAGGCGGGCTGCATGACGGGCGCCTGCGTCGTGCCGCCGAAGGAGGCGCCCGGCGAAGGTGGGGGAGAGCCGGCCTCAACAGCACCTGCGCCGCGACCCCGTACCGCCGCCGCCCCGATCGTGCTCAACGCCGCCAATGAGGTCGCGGTTGAGGCCTTCCTCGAGCGCGAGATCGGCTTTCTCGACATCGCGATGACGGTGGAGAAGTGCCTCAGCTGGCTGGGCGGCGAAGTGGTGGAGAGCCTCGACGAGGTCTTCGCCGTCGACGCCGAGGCGCGGCGCTTCGCCACCGAGAGCACGGCCAGCCGGCGCACCGGGATCTGACGGCGCGATCGGGCCGCGAGCAGCGCGGCCGCCGGCCGGCCCTCGTGATCAGCAAGCACCCGTTCAACGAGCGCACGGGTCTCTGTGTGGTGTGTCCGGTGACCAACGCACTGCGCGAGCATCCCCTGCACGTGGCGATACCGGAGACCTTGGGAGTCACCGGCGTCGTCATGGTCGAGCAGGTCAAGTCGATCGACTTCCGGGCTCGCGGCATGAGGCACATCGCCCCAGCGCCGCCGAAGGTGCTTGACGAGGTTCTGGCGATACTCGACGCCTGTATCTACTGACTGCTCTCCGCCGAGGGCGGCAGGCATGCGTTCAGCCGGACGCCCCTACGGGAACCTGCCTACAACCTGCCTGCTCGCCAGTGGGGCGCTGACCCGAGACCCGGAGGTCCGTCATGGCTGCGACGACACCCAAGCCTGACCGCGTCACCATCGAGAACGTGAACCACCCGGGGCAGACCCAGACCGTGGACGCCGCGAAGTACGAGGCCATGCGCGCTGCGCTGCTCGCGGTCCTGCCGGCGAGGCCGCCCGGGCTGACGCAGGGCGAGATGCGCGACGCCGTCGTCGCGCATCTGCCCGAAGACCTCTTCCCGGGCGGCGCCACGGCCGGCTGGTGGGCCAAGGCGGTGCAGCTCGACCTCGAGGCAAAGGGCGCGATCAAGCGCGAACCGGTGAGACCGCTGCGCTGGCACCGGTAGGCGTGAGCCTCGCCGGCGCGGCCTCGCGGCCCGTTGGCGTAGACTAGCGCCATGCGCGAGAGCATCTACCTCGCCGGCCACACCGGGCTCGTGGGCTCGGCGATCGGGCGCGCGCTGGCGCGCCACGGCTACGCCGAGCCTCTCGTCGCCGACCTCGGCGAGGTCGACCTGCGCGACCAGGCGGCGGTGCGGGCGTTCTTCAACGCGCACCGCCCCGACGTGGTCATCAACGCCGCCGCCAAGGTCGGCGGCATCCTGGCCAACTGGGAGCAGCCCTGGGAGTTCGTCTACGACAATCTCGTGATCGAGGCGAACCTCCTCGAGGCCGCCTTCGCGCACGGCGTGCGCCGCTTCGTCTTCCTCGGCAGCTCCTGCATCTACCCGCGTGAGGCGCCGCAGCCGCTGAAGGAGGAGTACCTCCTCACCGGCCCGCTGGAGGAGACGAACCGGCCCTACGCGATCGCCAAGATCGCCGGCATCGAGATGTGCCGCAGCCTCAACCGCCAGTACGGCACCGACTACCTCTCGCTCATGCCGACCAACCTGTACGGCCCCGGCGACAACTTCGACCTCGCCACGTCGCACGTGCTGCCGGCGCTGATCCGCCGCTTCCACGAGGCCAAGCTCGGCCTGCCGGAGGGCGGGGGGGAGGCGAGCGCAGGCCAGGCGGGCAAGGCCGGCCCGGCCGGCGAACGCCGGCCCCACCGGCCCGTGACCCTCTGGGGCAGCGGCGCCCCGCGGCGCGAGTTCCTCTACGTCGACGATGTCGGCGAGGCCGTCGTCTTCGCGCTCGAGCACGTCTCCGCCGCGAGCGTGCCCGACGGCCTCCTCAACGTGGGCTGCGGGGAGGACCTGACGATCCGCGAGCTGGCCGAGCTCGTGCAGCGCGTCGTCGGCCACGAGGGCGAGATCCTCTGGGACACGTCGAAGCCCGACGGCACCCCGCGCAAGCTCATGGACGTCGGGCGCCTGCGCGGCCTCGGCTGGAGCCCGACGGTGCCGCTCGAGGAGGGCCTCCGGCGCACCTACTCATGGTTCCGCGAGCACGGGCCGACACAGCAGGCATGAGCGGGAGAGAGCAACGATGAGCACTGACCTGATGGGCGGCGGCATCCCGAGGCCGAAGGCCCTGATCACCGGCATCACCGGCCAGGACGGCGCCTACCTCGCCGAGCTGCTGCTCGAGAAGGGCTACGTCGTCCACGGCGTGAAGCGCCGCGCGAGCTCCTTCAACACGGAGCGCGTCGACCACCTCTACGTCGACCCCCACCAGCAGGGCGTGCGCTTCTTCATGCACTACGGCGACATGACCGACGCGACCAACCTGATCCGCATCGTCCAGGAGACGCGGCCGCAGGAGATCTACAACCTCGCCGCCCAGTCGCACGTGCAGGTGAGCTTCGAGACCCCGGAGTACACGGCCAACTCCGACGCGCTCGGCACGCTGCGGCTGCTCGAGGCGATCCGGATCCTCGGGCTCGAGCGCGAGGTGCGCTTCTACCAGGCCTCGACCAGCGAGATGTACGGGCTCGTGCAGGAGGTGCCGCAGCGCGAGACCACGCCCTTCTACCCGCGCAGCCCGTACGGCGCCGCCAAGCTCTACGGCTACTGGATCACGGTCAACTACCGCGAGGCGTACGGCATGCACGCCTCCAACGGCATCCTCTTCAACCACGAGAGCGCGATCCGCGGCGAGACCTTCGTCACGCGCAAGGTCACGCGCGCCGTGGCGCGCATCGCCCTCGGCCTGCAGGAGACGCTGTGGATCGGCAACCTCGACTCCAGGCGCGACTGGGGCCACGCCCGCGACTACGTGCGCGCCATGCACCTGATGCTGCAGCAGGAGGAGCCTGCCGACTACGTGATCGCCTCGGGCGAGCAGCGCTCGGTGCGCGAGTTCGTGCTGGCGGCGTTCGCCGAGGTGGGCGTGCGGCTCGTCTTCAAGGGCGAGGGCACGGAGGAGGTCGGCGTCGTCGACGCCGTCGACCTCGAGCGGCTCACGCTGGCGCGGAGCGGGGCGGAGGCCGGCGCCGGCGCCGGGCTGCGGCCCGCGGGGCACGTGCCGATCGACGGCGAGGGCCCGATCGTGCCCGGCGCCGTCGTCGTGCGCGTCGACCCGCGCTACTTCCGCCCGACCGAGGTGGCGAGCCTGCTCGGCGACGCGACGAAGGCGCGTGAGGCGCTCGGCTGGGAGCCGCAGCACACCTTCGCCGAGCTCGTCACCGAGATGGTCGCCCACGACCTCGCCGAGGCGCGGCGCGACGATCTGCTGCGCTCCGGCGGCTTCATCACGCGCAACTTCCACGAGTAGACGACCGCGGCGCGCGCGGCGTGTCTGCCGGCGAGCGCGCCGCCGGTCGCGCGGATCTCATTGGCCGCCGCGGTGCCGGCGGGCCGTCCCTCAGCCCTTGAGCGCCCCCGCCGCGCGCAGCATCGCGACGAACTCGGGCAGCACCTCGGGGTGCGCGCCGACGACCGCCGGGCCCTTGCCGTGCGCGGCCTCGAGCAGCGCGACCCCGGCCCCGGCGGCGCGGGCGATGATGCTGCCGGCGGCGTAGTCCCAGGGGGAGAGGTCGAGCGCCGCCGACCCGCTGCGACGCAGGTCGGCGACCTGTCCGAGGAGCCGCGCGGCGACGGCGCCCTGCAGCTCGCGCTGGGCGCGGCTGTACGAGAACCCCGTGGCGACGACCGACGAGCGCAGCGGCTTGGGGCGGCGCCTGAGCTCGAGTCGCCGCGCGCCCCCGCGGCCTGGCCCGTCGCCACACGACGCGCCGCCTCCGCCGAAGCTCTC
>JAZBOM010000380.1:0-6286 GCA_036351205.1 Thermoleophilia bacterium
ATCATCCGTGAGGAGATGCGGCACGTCCAGATCCTCGGCGAGCGGCTCGCGTCGCTCTAGGAAGCACCCACGTCGTCGAAAGGGGGCCGTCATGGCCGACGCAGAACGCCGCGCCCGCGCCGTCTGGGAGGGCGACCTGGCCAAGGGGTCGGGGACCGTCACGCTCGAGAGCAGCGGGCAGGGTGGTACCTTGCCTGCGACCTGGGCGTCGCGCACGGCGCGCTCGGAGGGCAAGACGAGCCCGGAGGAGCTCATCGCCGCCGCTCATGCGACCTGCTTCTCCATGGGTCTCGCTCACGGTCTGACCGAGGCGGGCACGCCGCCTGCGCGCCTGACGACCGAGGCGAAGTGTACGTTCGCCCCGGCGGAGGGCGGGTTCAAGATCGCGTCCATGGAACTGAGCGTGAAGGGTGAGGTCGCCGGCATCGACGCGGCCGGGTTCGCCGCCGCCGCGGCGGCGGCCAGGGACGGCTGCCCGGTCTCGCAGGCGTTGAAGGGCAACGTGCCGATCACCGTGGCGGCCGAGCTGGCGTAGCCGTGTCGCGGGCCGGGCGCTGACCCGACGGGTCCGCGCCCTGCCCCCCTCCGCCGGAGCTCATCGATCGGTCGAGGCGGAGGCGAACGTGCCCGCCGGGTCCGTCCCGCGGGCCCCGTCCGGCCGGCCGCGACGACGCAGCCGCCCGGTCATCCTCGCGCTCATCGTGCCCGGCGTTCACGCCGGGGTCGTCTCTGGCACTACCATAGGCGGTACGCAAGGTAGTGATGACACTGCGACGATCGGGTCCGGTCCCCCGACATGAGACACGTGGAAGACAAGCCGACAGAGCCCGCCACTCGCTGGCGGTCGTTCCGTCGCGGCTTCCTGCAGCGAAGCCCGATCGTGCTGCTCGCCGCCGCCGGACTGTGCCTGCTGGCCGTGCTCGGGGTGCAGCACTTCTTCTACGGCGGCGGCATGACGGGGGTCGCCGAGGGCCGCCTGCTGCGCATCACCCACGACGACTACATCCACGTCGCCTACAGGGTGAACCGGCTCAAGGAGGACCCGCCGGAGGGTCGGGTGGTCTACGTCTTCGGCGGTTCCGGAGCCATGGAGGCGGTCGTCGGGGGGCGTTCGTTCGCTGCGCAGATCGAGCGGCACGGCGGCACGCCGGTCACCGCCGTGAACCTCGCGAACCACGCGCAGTCGCTGGCCCAGAACCTGGTCATCGTCGACAACCTGCCGGGCGGCGAGGCGCTGCTGCTCATCGGCCTTGCGCCGATGCGCTTCAACACCGCGGCCGACGTCGACGCCGGCTTGCTCGCCTCGCGGCCGCTCCTGCTGCGCAGCACGCGGCTCGCGGAGCTGGCGCCGGGGCTGTACGGCAGGGAGGCGCCGTGGATGGGCGGCCTGCCCGGCGCCTTCGACTTCATCTCGGGCTATCTGCAGCAGCGGGTCAGGACCGGGCCTCCGCCGGGGGTGGCGCTGCGCTACGACCCGCACTACTACGGCCCCGACTCGACCGCAGCCTCACCGCTCGCGAAGCGCCTGACCCTGGAGACGGTGTGGCGTGACAACCGCACCCTCTACGCCGCCAACCACGAGTACAACCTCGAGGTGCTCGGCGAGCTCGTGCGGCTGGCGCGGGAGAGGGGCTTCGAGCCCGTGCTCTTCGACCAGCCGCTCAACACCTTCGCCGCCGGCGACTGGGCCGGCGTGCTGCCCGAGTACCGCGCCGCGGTCGAGCGCCTCGCCGCGGAGCTCGACGTGCCGTACCTCCACGTCGAGCGCAGTCTCGAGCTCCGCGACGACGACTTCGCCGACCTCTACCACCTCATGCCGCCGGCGCGCGCCCGCTGGCAGGCGCAGATGGCGCGCGAGGTCGGGGAGCTGCTCGCGTCGCCCGACACGGCCCCGGGGCAGTAAGCCCACCGACCGGGGCCCCTCCGCGTCTCCCCCGCACGTCGTGACGGCGAGTGCCGCGCCCCTGCGCCGCCGACGGGTATGTAGCCGGCAGGAGCCCAACGCGAGCAAGGGGGTGTGTGGTGGCGGAGCTCGAGGCGGGGCTGGCCGGCGACGTGCTCGGCCGCTGCGAGTTCTTCCGGGACTTCGACGACGAGCTGCTCGGCGAGATCACGTCCCGGTCCACGGAGCGGTTCTACGATCCCGGCGAGGTGGTGTTCGGGGACGGCGAGGAGGCGCGGAGCCTGTACGTCGTGGAGACGGGGCGCGTGGGCCTCATGGTCGAGCTGCCCAACGGGCACGAGATCAAGGTGTTCGACCGCGGTCCGACGGAGCCGTTCGGCTGGACGTCGCTCTCCGAGCCCGGGCGCTACGTCGCGACGGCGCGCTGCCTGCACGAGACGGCCCTGGTCGAGGTGCCGGCGGCGGTGCTCGACGAGATCGCCGAGCGCGATCCCGGCCTGGGCCTGCGGCTGATGCGGCGGGTCGCGGCGGCCGGCGTGGCGTGGATCGCCGACCTGAGGATGCAGCTCACGGCGGCGCTCGACTGAGGGTGACCGCAGCGAGCGCGGACGGGGTGGCGAGGGGATTGCTCGTCGCCACCCCGTCCGCCGGCGGCATCTGACGTCTGCTATGCTCCTTACCCCCGTCCCAGGGTGCGCGCCGAGCCCGCAGGAGCCTGCGCCGTGCCCGGAGAGGCGCGCGCCGAGCTCGCAGGGGCCCGCGCCGAGCTCGCAGGGGCCCGCGCGGCGCGAGCAGAGGAAGCCGGGCGAGGCGCCCGCGAGGTGCGCCGTGAGCCCACCGGGAGTCGCGCGATGAAGCCGCAAGGGGCCGAGAGATGAGCACGACCGCACGCGACATCGAAGCCGCCCGCCGGCTCGAGGGCATCTCCTGCCTGGTCGGCAACACGCCGCTGCTCGAGCTTCGACTCGCGGTCGCCGGCTCCGAGCGCACGGTCTACGCGAAGGCCGAGCACCTCAACCTGACGGGCAGCATCAAGGACCGCATGACGCTGCACATGCTGCGTCGCGCCTACGCGAGCGGCGCGCTGCGGCCCGGGGCGCCGATCATCGAGGCCACGTCGGGCAACACCGGCATCTCCTTCGCCGCCATCGGCCGCTCGCTGGGCCACCCGGTGACCATCTTCATGCCCGACTACATGAGCCTCGAGCGGCGGGCCCTGATCGCCAGCTTCGGCGCGGAGATCGCGCTCGTCAGCGCCGAGGACGGCGGCTTCCGGTGCAGCATCAGCCGGGCCGAGGAGACGGCCGCGCGGCTGGGCGACGCCTTCCTGCCGCGTCAGTTCTCGAACCAGGACAACTGCGACGCGCACACGACGGCCACCGGGCCGGAGATCTGGTGGCAGCTGCAGGCCGCCTTCGTCGAGCCCGACGCGTTCGTGGCCGGCGTGGGTACGGGCGGCACGATCATGGGCGTCGGGCGTCACCTGCGCTCCAAGCGCCCCGAGTGCCGCCTGCACCCGGTCGAGCCGGCGAGCTCCGCCGTGCTCACCGGAGGGCCCGGTGGCAAGCATCGCATCCAGGGCGTCTGCGACGAGTTCATCCCGCCGATCGTCGACCTCGACTACCTCGACGAGCCCGTACTCGTCGCCGACGGCGATGCGATCCTGATGGCCCAGAAGCTCGCCCGCGAGCTCGGTCTGGGGGTCGGCATCTCGTCCGGCGCCAACCTGCTCGGCGCCGTGCTCGTGCAGGAGCGGCTCGGCGCCGGCGCGGTGGTCGCGACGGTCTTCGCCGACGACAACAAGAAGTACCTCAGCACCGATCTGCTGCACGACGAGCCGGTCGAAGACGGCTACGTCTCGCCCGGCATCTCGCTGCTCGGCTACCGGGCGATACGGCGCTCGTGCCACACCTGCTGCGACCCGGCGTCGTGCACGAGCGTGGTGCCGGCGGGCTTCGTCGCCGACGACGAGCCGCTGCCGCCGTGCCCGCGCTCGCGGCGCGGCTGCTCCCGGGGCTAGCCGGCCCCCGCTTCCGAGCCCCCTTCTGCCGGGCCGCGGCGCGGCCGTCGCGCCGCGCGTCCATACGCACCGGGCGCGCGCCGGCGCGCTCGGTCGCGTAAGACGCCGCCGCCGGGCCGACCTCGGTCGGCCCGGCGGCGGCGTCGTGTCGAGCGCTACGCGGAGCGAGCGCTCCGGGTCACTCGTCCTTCTTCGGGTCCCAGACCTCCCACACGTGACCGACGAGCTCGGGACCGGGCTTCAGCACCTTCTTGCCGGGCTCCCAGCCGGAGGGCGTCACTTCGGCGCCCTTCGTCTTGCGCACGTGCTGGTAGGCGCGGATCTGCCGCAGCGTCTCGGCCACCTTGCGGCCCACGGGCGGCGTGAGCACCTCCATGGCCTGGACGACGCCGTCCGGGTCGATGATGAAGCGGCCGCGGACGTTGACGCCGGCCTGGTCGTCGTAGACCCCGTAGGCCTGGCCCAGATGGCCCGCCGCGTCGGCGATCATGGGGAAGGGGATGCCGCCCTCGGTCATCTTCGAGAGCTCCTCTTCGTCCCAGATCTTGTGGACGAACTGCGAGTCGACGCTGGCCGACAGCACCTCGACGCCCAGCGACTGGAACTCGTCGTACTTCTCGGCGACCGCCGAGATCTCGGTCGGTCACACGAAGGTGAAGTCACCCGGGTAGAAGCAGAGGACCACCCACTTGCCCAGGTAGTCGGAGAGCTTCACCTGGGTGAACGTGCCCTTGTGGTAGGCCGGCGCCGTGAAGTCCGGGGCCGGACGGCCGACCATGATGCTGCTCATGGGCGTCTCCTTCTGCTCGGGTGCGGGCGTGTCGCCTGCGTTCGCGGGCTGCGCGCCGACGACGGATCCCGTAGGACGCGCACAGCCGATCGCCGTCTCTGCCATCCCTGGCGTACCTCCTTGCCCTCATCGGTGACGATGCCGCCTCGCCGGGTCTGCGACCGGGCGCGTCTCGAGGCGGGCCTGCCGGCTACATCATAACGGTTCTAAACACGCTCACGACAGGCGTCTCCGGCCTCGCCGGCCTCGCGGCGCCTCGCGCTGCGTCTCCGGCCCGGCGGTAGAATAGCCCCGTCCGCCGACCTGCGCCGCCCTCGCGCGGCGCCCATCGAAAGGACCTCAACGTGGCCGCCGTCCGCCCTCTGCCGCCCGAGGCGCTCTCCACGCCCTGCACGCTCTCCAACGTCGACTTCGCGACGACCGACGATCTCGACGACGGCATCGAGTTCATCGGCCAGGAGCGGCCCATCGCCGCCATCGAGCTCGGCGTCACCATCGAGCGCGAGGGCTACAACATCTTCGCCCTGGGCCCGAGCGGCACCGGCAAGTACACGGTGATCCAGCGCATCGTCGAGCAGCGCGCCGCCGCCGAGCCGGCGCCCGACGACTGGTGCTACGTCAACGACTTCGAGCAGCCCTCGAGCCCGCGCGCCCTGCGCCTGCCGGCAGGCAAGGGCATGGAGCTGAAGCGCGACATGGAGCGGTTCGTCGCCGAGTTGCGCACCGGCCTCTCGTCCGCCTTCGAGAGCGAGGAGTACACGACGCGGCGCCGCGCGCTCGAGGAGGAGTTCGAGCAGCGCGAGCAGCAGAGCCTCGAGGAGCTGCAGGAGCGGGCGCGCGCCCGGGGCATCGCGCTGCTGCGCGCGCCCTCCGGTCTCGGCTTCGCCCCCCTGAGGGACGGCGAGGTCCTTCCCCCCGAGGAGTTCCAGAAGCTTCCTGAAGAGGAGCAGAAGCGCCTCAAGGACGAGATGGACGCGCTGCAGGAGGAGCTGCAGAAGGTCGCCTTGCAGGCCCCGCGCTGGAAGAGGGAGTTCGCGGCCCGCCTGCGCGAGCTCAACGAGGAGGTCACCGGGCTGGTCGTGGAGGACCTGCTCGACGACCTGCTGGCGAAGTACGAGGGCCTGCCGGATGTCGCCGCCTATCTCGACGCCGTACGCCGGAGCGTCGCCGAGCACCTCACGGACTTCCTCGAGACCGGCGAGGAGAAGCCCGCCGAGGGTGCGGCCGCCGACCTGCCCATGCCCGACACGTTCAGGCGGGCGCCCGCCTTGCGCCGCTACCAGGTCAACGTCCTCGTCGACTCGGGCGGCGCCGCCGGCGCCCCGGTCGTCTACGAGAGCAATCCCTCGTACCTGAACCTCGTGGGCCGGGTCGAGCAGATGTCGATGATGGGCGCCCTGCTCACCGACTTCACCCTCATCAAGCCGGGGGTCCTGCACCGCGCCAACGGCGGCTACCTGATCCTCGACGCCGCCAAGGTGCTGACGAACCCCTACGCGTGGGAGGGGTTGAAGCGTGCCCTCCAGTTCCGCCAGATCCGCATCGAGTCGCCGGGCCAGATGCTCAGCATGAC
>JAZBOM010000381.1:0-2614 GCA_036351205.1 Thermoleophilia bacterium
ATCTCCCTCCCCGGTTGCCGGACCCGATTCTATGTCACCGGGTCATCTTCGCGCGTGAGGCTGCGCAGCCTCCGCGGACATGGCCTGCTCATGCGCATGCTGCCTCAGGGAGGCGAAGGGTCATCCGGCGGCTCCTTGCGGGCCGTGCTGAGCCGGGACGCGCCGGTCGTACCGCGCCGGCGCTGGGGCCGCGGCGCGCCTGTCGCTCCGCGCCGTCGCTGGGGCCGTACCGCGCGGTCACCCTGAGACCGGGCGCTGGAGCCGCGCCGCGCCAGGGCCGCAGCCGCGCCGCGCCGGCGCCCGGAAACCGGACGCCGGCGCGTTGCTCTCTGCGGGCCCGCCGGGACGGAGCCTCAGTCGCGCGGGCCTCGCAGCCCGCCCCTGGGCTCAGCGCCCCTTGTGCGCGTTCACGCCGCGGTCAGGCGAGGTCGAAACGGTCGAGGTCCATGACCTTGCCCCACGCGGCGGCGAAGTCGTGCACGAACTTCTCCTCGGCATCCGCAGACCCGTAGACCTCCGCCACGGCCCGGAGCTGGGAGTTCGCACCGAAGACCAGGTCGACCCGGGTGCCGGTCCACTTCAGGTCGCCCGTCGCGCGGTCGCGACCCTCGAAGAGATCGGCGTCGTCCGCACTCGCCTGCCACGTGGTGCTCATGTCGAGCAGGTTCACGAAGAAGTCGTTGGTGAGCGTCTCGGGCCGCGCTGTGAAGACGCCGTGCCGGGACTGCCCTGCGTTGGCGCCAAGCACGCGCAGGCCGCCGACCAGGACCGTCATCTCGGGAGCAGTCAACGTCAGCAGTTGCGCCCGGTCGACCATGAGCTCCTCCGCCGTGACGCTGTACTTGGCCTTGAGGTAGTTGCGGAAGCCGTCGGCGACCGGCTCGAGCACGGCGAAGGCCTCGACGTCGGTCTGCTCCGGCGACGCGTCGGTGCGCCCCGGTGTGAAGGGCACGGTCACCTCGTGGCCCGCGTTCTTCGCCGCCTGCTCGACGGCGGCGCACCCGCCGAGGACGATCAGGTCGGCGAGCGAGACCTGCTTGCCGCCCGACTGCGCGTCGTTGAACTCCTTCTGGATCTTCTCGAGGGTCTCGAGCACCGTCGCCAACCGGGCCGGCTCGTTGACCTCCCAGTGCTTCTGTGGCGCGAGGCGGAGGCGCGCGCCGTTGGCCCCGCCGCGCTTGTCGGAGCCGCGGAACGTGGAGGCCGAAGCCCAGGCGGTCGAGACGAGTTGCGGGACGGACAGCCCCGAGGCGAGGATCGTGCCCTTGAGCGCAGCGACGTCCTGCTCGTCGATCAGCTCGTGCGTCACGTCTGGGACCGGGTCCTGCCAGATGAGCTCCTCCTCGGGGGCCTCGGGGCCGAGGTACCGCGAGCGCGGGCCCATGTCGCGGTGGGTCAGCTTGAACCACGCACGGGCGAAGGCGTCGGCGAACTCGTCGGGGTTCTGGTGGAAGCGGCGCGCGATCTTCTCGTAGACGGGGTCCATCCGCAGCGCCATGTCGGCGGTCGACATCATGGTCGGGGCGCGCTTCGACGGGTCGTGGGCGGCGGGAGCCAGCTCCTCGTCGGCCACGTCCTTCGGCCTCCACTGCCAGGCGCCGGCGGGGCTCTTCGTCAACTCCCACTCGTGGCCGAAGAGCATGTCGAAGTAGCCCATGTCCCACTGGGTCGGCTTCGGCGTCCAGGCGCCCTCGAGGCCGCTGGTGATCGTGTCGTCGCCCTTGCCGCTGCCGTGGCTGCTCTTCCAGCCGAGTCCCTGCTCCTCGATCGGGGCGGATTCGGGCTCCGGACCGACGAGCGCGGCATCGCCGGCGCCGTGGCACTTGCCGAACGTGTGCCCGCCGGCGACGAGCGCGACCGTCTCCTCGTCGTTCATCGCCATGCGCGCGAAGGTCTCGCGCACGTCGCGCGCCGAGGCGACCGGGTCGGGCTCGCTGTTCGGGCCCTCGGGGTTCACGTAGATCAGACCCATCTGCACCGCGGCCAGCGGATTCTCGAGGTCGCGGTCGCCCGAGTAGCGCTTGTCCCCGAGCCAGGTGTCCTCGGCGCCCCAGTAGATGTCCTCTTCGGGCTCCCAGACGTCTTCGCGCCCGCCGCCGAAGCCGAACGTGTTCAGCCCCATCGACTCGAGGGCGCAGTTGCCGGCGAGGACCATGAGGTCGGCCCAGGAGATCTGGCCGCCGTACTTCTGCTTGATCGGCCACAGCAGGCGCCGCGCCTTGTCCAGGTTCGCGTTGTCCGGCCAGCTGTTGAGGGGCGCGAGGCGCTGCGAGCCGGAGCCCGCACCCCCGCGGCCGTCGCCGACGCGATACGTACCGGCGCTGTGCCACGCCATGCGGATGAAGAGTCCCCCGTAGTGACCGTAGTCGGCCGGCCACCACTCCTGCGAGTCGGTCATCAGCGCGTAGAGGTCCTTCTTCAGAGCCTCCAGGTCGAGCTTGCTGAACTCCTCGGCGTAGTCGAAGTCCTCGCCCATCGGATCGGACAGGGCGGAGTGCTGGTGGAGGATCCTCAGGTTCAGCTGGTTCGGCCACCAGTCCCGGTTCGATGTGCCCCTGCCGGTCATGGGTACGTGGTCCCCGCCCGCCGTGGGGCGGTCGCTCGCTTCACTCAT
>JAZBOM010000382.1:0-7186 GCA_036351205.1 Thermoleophilia bacterium
AGGGCGGAGTCCTCGGGCAGCGCCACGCCCGTCTTCTTGACCTTGAACGGCGAGCTGTTCACGACCACGCGGGCGCCGGCGGCGAGGTGGCCGCGGATCGCCCCCTTGGCGTCGTCGGGGTCCGCATAGGGGTCGCGGAAGGTGCCCGTGCACTCGACCACGAGGGCGACGCCGTGCCCGCGCCAGGCGATGTCCTTCGGGTTGCGGGCCTCGCGCAGGACGACGAGCTCCTTGCCGTGCGCGCGCATGAGCCCGCGCGCCTCGTCGACGACCTCGACGTCGCGCACGCCGGACTGGCCGTGCAGGAAGCGGTGCAGGGGGCCGTACGTGCTGTCCTTGGCGATGTACTGCGCCAGGGCGTCCAGCGAGGTACCCGCCTGACGCCCGAGGTTGATGACGATGCGGTCGAAGTCGTCGTGCCCGAGGTGGTGCCAGAGCGTCAGCTTGCCGATGCGGCCCAGCCCGTTGATACCCAGCGTCCGTTGCGCACCCATGGTGACCGGTCCCTCCCTTATCGGCACGGCGCCGCGCGGGGCCGGAGCCTGCCGCGGCCGCCGGCGACGCTGCGTGTGGCTCGTCGCCGTCAATGCTATCGCACCGCCGGAGGTATCATTGGGCCACTGTGAGGAACTACCCGCTGCCCTTCGACTCCGACGCCCTGCGCGCCAACATCGCGACCACCGCGCAGGAGGTCGTCGTCCCCGACCGCTACGCGCCCCTGTTCGAGGCCGTCGACGGCCTCTACGGCGTGCGCACGGCCCTCGACGACACGCTGGCCGAGTACTTCCACACCTTCCGCAACGCCGACCTGCTCATCGACGGCTTCCAGACGACGCTGCTGCGCAACTGGCCGTACTTCGAGCGCTCGCCCGACCGCACGCGGCTCTTCGAGCTCCTCGCCGAGCTGGTGCTCGGCCTGCTCGAGTCGCCGCTCGACCGCGAGCGCTTCTCGCTCCTGCTGCGCGGCCTGGTCACCTGGTGCACGACGGCCCTCGAGGGCGAGCACGGCGACGCCTACGACGACGCGCTCGGCTGGGTCTGCGAGTCGCTCGACCGTCACCTCGCGCGGCAGCCCGACGCCTTCCTCGAGCGCGACGCGCTCCTCCGCACGCTGGTCGAGCGCGCGGCCCGGCGTCCCGCGCTCGCCGCCGCCTACCTCGAGCTCTATCGACGTGTGCTCCTGCTCGGCTACCGGCGCCTGCGCGAGCATCTCGACGTGCCGGCCTGGGTCGCCACGCAGACCACCGAGCTCACCGACCCGGCGGCGATCGTCGAGCGCTTCGACCTGCTCGCCCTGCCGCGGCTCTCGGCGCTCGCGCAGGGCGCCGAATCGGCGCCGCCCGAGGACCTGCTCTCCGCCGAGTACCCGGGTCTCTCCGACGTGCTCGGGCAGGCCATCGACCGGCTCTTCCGGGTCGAGAACCTGGAGGACCGCTTCGCCGTCTGCCTCTTCTTCCTCAAGGACGACACCCTCGGCTACCGCCAGAAAGAGGTCATGGTCGACCTCCTCGCCGTCGTGCGCGAGATGATGCAACCCGACCGGCACACCGACGCCGAGCGCATCCTCAGCCGCCTCACCCTCTTCTTCCGCGACCGCGACAACGAGTTCCTCCTCATGCGCTTCCAGTGCTACGAGGCGATCGGCGTCGCGATCGGCGAGGCCGGCAACGTGCGCGCCGCCGACCACCTCATCGAGGACATCCTGTACTGGAAGTTCCAGTACCCGGACGTGCAGGGGGCGACCGACGAGTGGGAGACGATGGTCAACCCCTACCACCTGCCCAAGATCCGCTGCTGGCTCCACATCATCGAGTCGAACCCGGCCCTGTACGAGCGGCTGGCGGCGGCGCTCAACGTCCAGCTGCGGCTGGGCGGCGTCTACATCGCCGACACCGACCTCTTCCAGCGCGACGTCACCCGCTTCCTCAACGCCGACATCCGGCCCATCTACTTCGTCGCCAAACAGTTGCTGCGCACGCTGCCGGTCTACTTCAACGACGTGGGCGCCGAGGGCGAGCTGCGCGCCGTCTCCACCGAGATCGACGAGGTCTGCCAGCGTCGCGACACGCTCATGCACTTCCTGCGCAAGCAGGCCCACGCCGAGTCGTCCAACCGGCTGGTCGACTTCAGCCGCGCGGTCCTCACGTACTGGATGACGCTCGACCCGGCCGGGCTCGAGCCGTACCTCTCGGCCAACACCGTGGAGGCCGTGCGCGCCGAGCTCGACTGGGCGCAGGGACCGCACGCCGTCCTCACCGGTCTGCAGGAGCGGCTCGTCAAGCGGCGCGCCAAGAGCGAGAAGGCGGTGCGCGCCCGCCGGGAGGAGCTGCTCGACAGGCTGCTGGCGCTGGCGCCGGAGAAGCTCGAAGCGCGCCTCGCGGGGCTCGCCCCGGCGGGCGACGGCCAGGTCGGCCCGGGCGACGAGGAGCTCGGCGGCGCGACCGACCGGCGGCGCATCGCCCTGATGGTGCGCACCTACCAGCTCCTCGCCGGCAAGTACTCGCCGTCGGTCGACGGACTCGCCGAGGTCGTCGCCCAGCACCTGCAACTCGACGCGCGCGTGCGCAGCCGGTTCGCGCGCGCCCTGCAGGCCTGGCAGGCCAAGCCCGCCCAGCCGGCGCGCGACCGCCTGCTGGACACCGCGCTCGTCGTGCTCGAGGAGCTCAAGCTGGTCATCCTCGATCCCGTCCGCTCGGAGGCCACCGAGAACCTCTATCAGAAGCGCCACATCGCGGCCGGCATCCCGTCGATCTACGGGAACTACAGCGAGCCGAAGTTCGACGCCCTCGGCCTCTCGTTCCGCGTCGAGCAACTCGTCGGCCGGCTGCTCGACGACATCGCCGCGGAGGGCATCGAGCCCTACGTCACGCGCTACTCGCTGCGCCGCATGTGGAACACCATGGGCCGTCTCGAGCGCGCGCTCGCCGTCGACGGCGTCGACTCGCGCGCCCTGAGCGCCGACCTCGGCATGCTCGAGGCGAGCTTCGCGAGCCACAACTTCACCTTCCGCCAGTACCAGAACGTGTTCCAGTTCCTCGTCAACAGCGTGACCGAGCTCTCCTCGACGGCGGTGCGCAGCCACGACCAGGTCCTGCACACCGTCCTCGTCCACGACCCGCGTCAGTGCGAGGCGCGCGGCATGTCGCTCGACGCCGTGGCCGAGATGGTCCTGCGTGAGGTGCTCGTGTCGGCCCTCGGCATGCAGGCTCTGGACCGCTACGTCGGCGCCGCGCTGCGCCAGATCTCGCTGCTCACCGGGCGTCTCGGCAGCCGCGCCCTCACGCGGATGATGAACTACGACCCCGAACGGCTGGTCTCCGAGATCCACCGGCCGAAACCCGGCACCGACGACCAGATGACGCTCGGCTTCAAGGGCCTCGGGCTCAAGCAGATGGCCTCGTACGGCCACAACGTGCCCGAGGGTTTCGTCCTCAGCACCGAGCTCTTCGGGACCATGCCGGCGATGTCGTACCAGCCGCTCTACGACGACACCATCGCCCGCATACGCGGCGCGCTGACCCAGCTCGAGAAGCAGACCGGCCTGCGGCTCGGAGACCCGTCCCGGGCCCTGCTCCTCTCCATCCGCTCCGGCGCGGCGATCTCGATGCCGGGCCTCATGACGACCTTCGTCAACGTCGGCCTCAACGACGAGCTCGCCGAGGCGATCTCGCGGCAGCCGCGGCTGGGGTGGGCGGCCTGGGACAGCTACCGGCGCTTCCTGCAGTCGTGGGCCATGTCGGCCGGCATCGACCGCGACTTCTTCGACACGATCATGGGCGACTTCAAAGAGCGCTACGAGGTCGAGCAGAAGCTCGACTTCACGCCCGAGCAGATGCGCCAGATCGCCTACGCCTACAAGCGCCGGGCACGCGACGAAGGCGTCGTCTTCGTCGACGACCCGTTCGAGCAGGTGGTGGCCTGCGTGCTCAAGGTGCTCGAGTCCTGGGACTCGTCGCACGCGCGCTTCTACCGCCAGTACGTCGGGGTCGCCGACGAGTGGGGTACGGCGGTGGTCGTCCAGCGCATGGTCTTCGGCAACCTCAACCGCGCGTCCGGCTCCGGCGTGACCTTCACGCACAACCCGCTCGAGCCGTACAGCCGCCAGGTGCGCCTCTTCGGCGACTTCGCCATCTGCAGCCAGGGTGAGGACCTCGTCGGCGGTCTCGTCTTCCCGTGGCCGATCACCGAGGCGCAGCGCCTCGGGAGCCCCACGTACCGCGGCACCGAGCACTCGCTCGAGAAGGACTTCCCGGCGGTGTATGCGCAGCTCCTCACCGTCGCCCGCGACCTGGTCGGCGAGCGTGAGTTCGACCCGCAGGAGATCGAGTTCACCTTCGAGTCGCCCGAGGCCGCCGACCTCTTCGTGCTGCAGAAGCGCGCCGTCGTCCACCAGCAGGCGATCGCGGCGACGTATTTCGATACGTCCTCGCCCAACTACGGCCCCCCGACGGCCGTCGGGATGGGCGTGGCCGGGGGCGCCTACTCGGGCCGGGTGGCAGTCAGCGCCGAGCAGATCGAGCGCCTGCTCGACGAGGCTCCCGACGAGAACATCGTCCTGCTGCGGCCCGACACCGTGCCCGAGGACATCGCCATGATCACCCGTGTGAGCGCGATCCTGACGGCGCGCGGCGGCGCCACCTCCCACGCCGCGGTGACCGCCAAGCGGCTGGGCAAGACGGCGGTCGTCGAGTGCCGCGACCTCGAGGTCGTGGAGCGCCGTGGGTCGGCGTGTCTCGCCGGACACACGCTGCGGCCCGGCGACTGGCTGTCGATCGACGGCCGCACGGGCAACATCTTCCTCGGCCGCATCCCGACGCTGGTCGAGCCGGTGCCCGAGGCGCGCTGAGGCGCACCCCGGCGGCGGCTTCGCCTTCCTGCCTCCCCGCCCGTGCGGCGCGTGGGTACGCCTCGGGTCGGCTGCCGGCGATCGCGACGCGCCCGCGGCGGCCGGCTCGCGGGCGCCTGTCGAGTGCCGGAGCGGCGTCCGCCGTGGCGCCCGCGCGGTCCGACGGCGACCCGGGTGGCCTCGGGCGCGATGACGGGTAAGCTTGTCGGACGCGCGCGCCGCTCTGCTGGGCGTGCGCGGCGCACGAACGGAGAACGAGCCGGCACGGAGCCGGTCGGGAGACTTGGGACCACCGCGAGGAGGACGAGATGACTGTACGAGTAGGGATCAACGGGTTCGGCCGCATCGGCCGGCTGGTCGTCAGGGCGGCGCTGCGCGAGGGCGCCGACGTCGAGTTCGTCGGCGTCAACGACCTGACCGACGCGCGGACCCTCGCCCACCTGTTCAGGTACGACTCGGTGCACGGCGTCTTCCAGGGCACGGTCGAGGCGTCCGACGACGCGCTCGTCATCGACGGCAAGCGCATCCGCGTCACCGCCGAGACCGACCCGGCCAACCTCCCCTGGGCCGACCTCGGGGCCGAAGTCGTGATCGAGTCCACCGGGCGCTTCACCCAGCGCGCCGACGCCGCCAAGCACCTCGAGGCCGGGGCCTCCAAGGTGATCATCTCGGCCCCCGCCAAGGGCCCCGACGCGACCATCGTCCTCGGCGTCAACGAGCAGACCTACGACAAGACCGCGCACGACGTCATCAGCAACGCGAGCTGCACGACCAACTGCCTCGCGCCGATGGCCAAGGTGCTGGTCGACAACTTCGGCATCGAGCGTGGCTTCATGACCACGATCCACGCCTACACCAACGACCAGAAGGTGCTCGACTTCCCGCACAAGGACCTGCGTCGCGCCCGTGCCGCCGCGCTCTCGATCATCCCCACGACCACCGGCGCGGCGCGCGCCGTGGCGCTGGTGATCCCCGAGCTCGAAGGCAAGCTCGACGGCTTCGCCCTGCGCGTGCCGACGCCGGACGGCTCGGCCACCGACCTCGTCGCCGAGCTCAAGACCGAGGTCACGGCCGACGAGGTCAACGCCGCGATGAAGGCCGCCGCCGAGGGGCCGATGAAGGGCATCCTGCAGTATCAGGAGGACCCCATCGTGAGCATCGACATCGTCGGCAACAGCCACTCGTCGATCTTCGACCCCGCGCTCACCATGGCGAAGGGCAAGCTCGTCAAGGTCATCTCCTGGTACGACAACGAGTGGGGCTACTCGTGCCGCCTCGTCGACCTCGTGCAGAGGGTCCTCTGAGGGCGTCGCCCGGGGAGGCCGACGACGTCATGAAGCGTTCCATAGCCGACTACCCGCTGGCCGGCAGGCGCGTGCTGGTGCGGGTCGACTTCAACGTGCCGCTCGAGAGCGGCCGGGTGACCGACGACACGCGCATCCGGGCGGCCCTCCCGACCATCGAGCACCTGGTCGGGCAGGGCTGCCCGGTCGTGCTGGCCTCGCACCTCGGCCGGCCCAAGGGCACGGTCGTCGAGGAGCTGCGCATGGCCCCCGTGGCGGCGCGCCTGGCCGAGCTGCTCGGGCGGCCGGTGGCGACCGCCGGCGACTGTGTCGGGCCGGAGGTCGAGGCCGCCGCCTCCGCCCTCGGCCCCGGTGAGGTCCTGCTGCTCGAGAACCTGCGCTTCCATGCCGAGGAGACCGCCAACGACCCCGGCTTCGCCGCGCAGCTCGCCGCGCTCGCCGAGGTCTACGTCAACGACGCCTTCGGCACCGCGCACCGGGCGCACGCCTCGACCGAGGGCGTCACGCACTACCTGCCGGCCGTGGCCGGCCTGCTCATGACGCGCGAGCTCGAGATGCTCGGTACGCTGCTCGGCGAGCCCCGGCGGCCGTTCGTCGTCGTGCTCGGCGGGGCCAAGGTCTCCGACAAGATCGGTGTCATCGAGAAGATGCTCGCCGTGGCCGACGCGGTGCTGATCGGCGGCGCCATGTGCTTCACCTTCTTCAAGGCCGCCGGGCTCGAGGTCGGTACCTCGCGCTTCGAGGCCGACAAGCTCGACGTCGCGGCCGGCATCGCCGCCGCGGCGCGCGGGTCGGCCGGCGCCTTCGAGCTGCCGGCCGACATCGTCGTCGCGGCGGCCGCCGAGGCCGGCGCGCCGGCGACCGTCGCGCCGGCCGACGACCTGCCGGCCGGCCAGATGGGTCTCGACATCGGTCCGGCGACGGCGGCCGCCTTCGGCGCCCGCATCGCCGCCGCCGGCACGGTCTTCTGGAACGGCCCGATGGGCCTCTTCGAGATCGACGACTTCGCCGCCGGCACGCGGGCCGTCGCCGAGGC
>JAZBOM010000383.1:0-2361 GCA_036351205.1 Thermoleophilia bacterium
CGCCTCAGGGCGCGACTGGTGAACCTGACGCCCTCGAGGACGACCGCGTCCTCCGCCTTCTCCTCGATGTAGGAGACCTTGTAGATCGCCTTGGGCCGCGCGACCTCCCGGACCTGGGCGACCAGGTCCACGAACGCCGTGGCGTACTCGGTCCCCGGCCTCAGCCTCTGCTGCTCCAGGAGCCGGTCGGTATCGAGAGAGAAGGGGATGTCGCGCAGTTCGATCGTCTCGCTGCTGGTCGCCATGCCTGCGCTCCCGGGTCGTGGGTCTGCCGCGCTCGCGCTCTCGACCGCAAGCATACCCGGCGGACGTGACCGGCGGTGCTCGGACGCGACCGCCGTTCAGTGAGCCGGTCGGCCGTCACACGGCGACCTCGACCGCCACGCGGGGGAATGTCGCGACGCAGCGGCGTGACCCGCCGCGGCAGGCACGGCGGCCCGCTGCCCGTCTGCGCGGCGATCGGCGCCGGGCGATCAGAGGAGGCCGACGGCCTCCAGACCGGCGACCGCGATGAGGAGCAGGCCGGCGAGGGCCGTGGCCCGCTGCTCCCAGTGGCGCCGACCGGCGTCGCCGGCGTGGAGGCCGATCCACGAGAACAGCATCGAGAAGCCGGCGATCGTCGCGGCGATCGTCAATGGATCGTAGGCCCGCAGGCCCAGGCTGAAGCCGACGACGAGGTTGTCGATGCTGAGCCCGGCCGACAACAGCGCGAGGCCGCCCCACGTGGTCGCCTGCCGCGCCAGCTTCTCGTCGTGGCTGCTGGTGCGGCGGCTCGTCCAGAGCATCCACAGGCCGACCCCGACGAGCAGCAGGATGCTCACCCAACCGGCCTGGCTCTCCACCCAGCGCGTGGACGCGCGCCCGAGGGCGAGGCCGACGAGGGGGACGCAGAACTCGAAGAGGCCGAAGACGGCGACGATGCGGCGCGCGCGGCCGGCCTGACCGAGGGCGCCGAGGGCGAGGCCGGCGGCCAGGTTGTTGGAGCCGATCACGACTCCCAGGATCAGCAGCCTGACGATGTCCGTGGGCGTTGCCTTCGCGGAGGGACGGTGTCGGGGTAGCGCGACGAGTCTAGCAGGTGGGGAGGGGAGGCCCGGCGCGCACCGGCTCAAGCGAACGGCGCTCCGGGGCGCGTGTCCGCGCCGCGGGTAGCAAGGACTCATGCCGGAGACGGAGGACAGATCCGCCGACTACGAAGCCTCGAGCATCTCGCTGCCCGGCGCCGTCGCCATGGGCACCGGCGTCATGATCGGGGCCGGTATCCTGGCGCTGACCGGCCAGATGGCCGAGCTCGCCGGCGAGCTCTACCTGCTCGCCTTCGCCGGCGCCGCCGTCGTCGCGGGCTTCAGCGCGTATTCATACGTCAGGCTGGCCGCCACCTACCCGTCCGCGGGCGGCATCGCCATGTTCCTCGAGAAGGCCTACGGCAAGACCGCCTGGACCGGAGGGTTCGCGCTGCTCATGTACTTCTCGATGGTCATCAACGAGAGTCTCGTGGCGCGGACCTTCGGCACCTACGCACTCCAGCCCTTCGACATCGGGCCCGACAGCGTGCTCGTGCCCGTGCTGGGCGTCGGCCTGCTGGCCTTCACCTTCCTCGTCAACATCGTCGGCAACCGGCTCATCCAGACGACCTCGTTCGTCGCGGCGTTCTTCAAGATCGGCGGTCTGCTCGTCATCGGCGTCGTGATCCTGTGGACGGCGGGCGTGTCGCTCCCCGAGCCCTCGACCTCGGCGTCGCAGCCGGGGATCGAGGGCTTTCTCGGCGCCGTGGCCTTGGGGGTCCTCGCCTACAAGGGGTTCACGACCATCACGAACAGCGGCGACGAGATCACGGAGCCGCACAAGAACATCGGCCGTGCCATCGTCATCGCGATCGCCCTGTGCTCCGTTCTCTATCTGCTCGTCGCCCTGGCGGTCGGTTCGGCGCTGGGCGTCGACGAGATCGTCGCGGCGCGGGACTACGCGCTGGCCGAGGCGGCGCGGCCGGTGTTCGGTGACGTCGGCCTCTGGTTCACGGTCGCCTTCGCCGTCGTCGCGACGACCTCCGGCGTCGTGGCCAGCGTCTTCGCCGTCTCCCGGATGCTGGCGATGCTGACCGACATGAAGCTCGTTCCCCACAGCCACTTCGGCATGCCGGGGACGATCCAGCACCACACGCTGGTGTACACGGTCGTCATCGCCGCGCTGCTGACCGTCTTCCTCGACCTGAGCCGGATCGCGTCGGTCGGAGTGATCTTCTACATCGTGATGGACATGGCGGTCCACTGGGGCCTCCTGCGCCGCCTGAGGCACGAGGTGGAGGCCCGGGCGTGGGTGCTGGTGGGCGCGATCGTCCTCGACGCCGTCGTCCTCGCGGCC
>JAZBOM010000384.1:0-2500 GCA_036351205.1 Thermoleophilia bacterium
GGAACATCGTCGGGACCGCGGCGCTCAGCCCTTCCGCGCTCAGCGAGACCGACCCGGCGAAGGACACGCCCAAGGCGTCACCGAGCGCCGCGGCGGCAGCCTCGGCGCCGAAGAGACGGACGACGCGGCAGAGCCGGTCGAAGCCGGCCCCGGGCACGGCCACCTGGGTCTGCACCGGCACGACGACCGCGGTCAGCGAGGGCCGCTCGTGCTCGACGTGCAGCCACACCGCCGCCGTGCAGTCGTCCCCCTCGGCACCGCCGCGCACGAACACCGCGACGTCGCGCGGCATCGCTTCCGGCGCGCTCGCGGGCGGAGCGCCGACGACCTCACGCCAGGGGCCGGGCGTGGCGAGGAGGATGATGACGCCGAGGACGACGGCGACGCCGACCAGCAGCGCGCCCCACGCGTCGAGGACCCGCGCTGCCGGGCGCAGCAGGCCCACGGCGTCAGGGTTTGACGCGTATGGACGAAGTGGCGAGCGCCAGCATGACCTTCTCCGGCAGCTGGTTGTCGAGGGTGTTGATCACCCAGTACACCGTACCGCTGCGCCGCCACGCCACCATGTGGAGCGCTGCGCCCTCGTAGAAGAGCCAGTACCTGCGCCCGTCGATCTTCTTCGTGCTGCTCGGGTGCGCGATCGCCGGCGGGTCGGCCCAGTCGATCGCCTGGATGCCCCAGTAGCCCCCTTGCGCGGTCGTGCCGACGGCGATGGCGGCGGCCTTGTCGCGACCGTCCGTGCCCTCGACCTTGTAGGCGCGGAACTCGTCGTAGCCGAGCCCGGACGCCCACGCCGTGGGGGCGAACAGCTTGACCTTGGCCTCGGCCGCGAGTGCCTGCCACTCGGCCCACCCGTACTTCTGGTCCTCGAGGATCTCGACCTCGGGCTCGACCGTCTCCTCGGGGACATCGAGGAGGCCGTCGAACGACGTGCCGACGAACACGTGCACGTCGCCGTCGGTGCCCGGAGAGCGCGGCGTGAGGCGGATCTCGGCGGGAGCGAGCAGATCGGCGAGCTGGCGGGCGGCCCTGGCGAGGTACTTGGGCGCATAGATCACCGTCGTGTCGACCACGTCGTCGGCGTCGCCGACGGCCCGGGCCCTGTACCCCAGCTCCTTGAGCTGGGACGCGGTCGACGCCGCCATGCCGGCGTAGCCGTTGGCGTTGAAGACCTGCACGCCGTACAGGCGCTTGGAGATCTGCCGCGTCGCCTTGAGCGGCTTGTAGAGCGGGTCCTTGAAGGCCTTGACCTTCTCGGCGATCTCCTCCGCGGAGGCAGAGACGTACGAGATGCCGTCGATCATCGGCGTGTCACCCTCCACGTGCACGGCGGAGATGCGCGACGTGTCGAGGGTGAGGGCCAGACTCGCGAGAGGCAGCAGCTTCTTGAGTGAGTCGAGGTCGGAGGTCGTCTCGGCGGTGATCGCCTTGAGCAGCTTCGCCACCTTCTGCCAGTCGCGGTTCCAGCGGCCGGACTGGCGCTGCAGCTCGCGCAGGAAGAGCTGCTGCCGCTGCATGCGCGAGAAGTCGCCCTTCTGGTCGTGGCGGAAGCGCACGTAGTCGAGCGCGTCCTTGCCGCGCAGCTTCTGGTAGCCGGGCTCGATGTCGATCGACTTCCAGGCCGAGTACTTGGAGTTGTAGTAGCGGCGGTCGACCGGGACGTAGACGCCGCCGAGGATGTTGACCGAGTGCCAGAAGCCGGCGAAGTCGATGCGGATGAAGTGGTGGACGGGAACACCCGTGACGGCGGTGAACGTCTCGACCGCGAGCGCCGGGCCGCCGTACGAGTACGCCGCGTTCAGCTTGGCGCTGCCCACCCCGGGGATGTCGACCAGCAGGTCGCGGGGCAGCGAGAGCATGGAGATGCTCTTGGTGTCCGGGTCGAGACGGACGAGCAGGAGCGTGTCGGAGCGGCCCGGATCGCCCTCGACCTGCTGGTCGCTGCCGATGAGCAGGATGTTGACCGGCTTGCCGGGCAGCGGCGGCTTGAGCTCGCGCGCCGTGGCCTGGACCTCCTCCTCGACCTCCTCGCTGCGCTCGCTCACCGTGTTCACGACGCCGTTGGTCCAGCCGAGAGCGAAGCCCGGCGCGGCCAGTGCGGCGACGACGACCGCGAGGCTGAGGACCTTGAGACTGAGGTGACGACCGAAGGCGAGGTAGGCGGTGACGCCGATCACCACGAGGACGCCGAGGGCGGGCACGCCGTACAGGACCCAGGCGGGCACGCGGCCGGTCTGCTCGGCGAGGTCGAGCACGCCGACGGCGTTGCCCAGGGCCTCGCGGCCGTAGAGCCAGGTGAGCGCCAGGCCCGCGGCGGCGGCGAGCGCGATCAGGGCCGTCAGCAGCAGCGCTCGCCGGCGACTCTTTGCCGAGTGCGCACGCGGCGCAGGCGGCGGCGCGCCCAGCGGCGGCGCGGGGCCGCGGCGGACGGGCTCGTCTTCGCCGACTCTGTAGACGCGGTAGTTACCCATGGGTGTGCGGGCCCGAAAGCCTGTCTAGA
>JAZBOM010000385.1:0-3651 GCA_036351205.1 Thermoleophilia bacterium
CTCGCGCATCGTGCTCGTGCCGCTGATCGCCGGCATCTCGTACGAGATCATCAAGTGGGCCGGGCGGCACGAGGACAGCCGCTTCGTACGCTTCGTGATGATGCCCGGCCTCGCCCTGCAGTGGCTGACGACCAAGCAGCCCGACCGCGGCCAGATCGAGGTCGCGATCGCGGCTCTTGAGAAGGTGATCGAGCTCGAGCCCCAGGACCGCCCGCCGGTCAAGGGCGTCGAGGTCATGGCCTAGGCCACCCGGGAGCGACCGGCGACGCAGCGGCGCCTGCTGCCCGACCTCGCCGCGGCGTGCGCTCCTCCCACGTGGCGCGGCCCCCCGTGGGCGACCGCCCGCCTCAGCTATACTCGTGAGAGCGGCCCCGCTCACGTCGGCCGCCCCGGTTATGGCGACCATCACACGACTCGTCGAAGAGATCGAGCGCTCCTACGCGGAGCTCAACGAGCAGCTCACCGACCCCGAGGTGCTCGGCGACCGCGCGCGCTACGCGGCGGCCGCGCGCCGGCACTCCGCTTTGCAGGCCGTGTACGAACTGGCGCTGCAGTACCGCGAGGCGGAGCGCGCGGCGGCCGGCGCGGAGGCGCTTCTCGCGGCCGACGACGAGGAGGAGTTCCGCGAGCTCGCCCAGCAGGAGCTCGCCGAGAGCCGGGCACGGCTCGACGAGCTCGGTGAGGAGATCCGCGGCCTCGTCCTCACGGCCGACCCGTACGACGCCAAGGACGTGATCATCGAGATCCGCGCCGGCACCGGCGGCGACGAGGCCGGCCTCTTCGCCGGCGACCTCGCCCGCATGTACACGCGCTACGCCCAGGCCAAGGGCTTCGAGGTCGAGATCCTCTCGGCCAACGAGGGCGAGGCCGGCGGCTTCAAGGAGGTCATCCTCGAGGTCCGCGGTCAGGGCGCCTACTCGGCCCTCAAGTACGAGAGCGGCGTGCACCGCGTGCAGCGCGTCCCCAGCACCGAGTCGGTCGGCCGCATCCACACCTCGACGGCGACCGTCGCCGTGCTCCCCGAGGCCGAGGAGATCGACGTCGAGCTCCACGCCAACGACCTGCGCATCGACATCTTCAGGGCGCGCGGGCCGGGCGGGCAGTCGGTCAACACCACCGACTCCGCGGTGCGCATCACCCACCTCCCGACCGGGGTCACGGTGAGCTGCCAGGACGAGAAGTCGCAGCTGCAGAACAAGGAGCGCGCCCTGCGCATCCTGCGCGCCCGCCTCTTCGAGCTCGAGCGCGAGCGGCAGGAGCAGGAGCGCGGCGACGCGCGCCGCGGCATGGTCGGCTCGGGCGCGCGCTCGCAGAAGATCCGCACCTACAACTTCTCCCAGAACCGGGTCAGCGACCACCGCATCGGCCTCACCTCGCACCGTCTCGGTGCGGTGCTCGAGGGCGAGCTCGACGAATTCACCGAGGCGCTCGCCGCCGAGGACCGCCGCGCCCAGCTCGCCGCCGAGGTGGGCGAGGAGTGAGGGGGCGGCGGGCGTGAGCGGCGACCGGCGCGACGAGGTCGGCGAGGCGGCGAGCGACGCCGCACGCGACCGCGGGGCGAGTGGAGCTCCGGACGGCGCCGCGGACGGCGGCGTGGCGGCGAGACCCAGCGAGGCCGCGGGCACCGCGGACGGCGGGGTGGGCGACTCCGCGGGCGACCCGGGGAGCGATGCCGTGACCGTCGCGTCGGCGCTCGCCGCGGGCGCGGCGCGCATCGCCCGCGAGGCGCGCTCGGAGACCGCTCGCCTCGACGCCGAGCTGCTGCTCGGCGACGCGCTCGGCGTGCGTCGCGAAGACCTCTTCGCGGCGCCGGAGCGCGCGCTCGACCTCGAGGAGCGGCAGCGCTTCGAGCGCGCCCTCAAGCGGCGCGGCGCCTTCGAGCCGGTGGCGTACATCCTCGGCCGCCGCGCCTTCCGTACCATCGAGCTCGAGGTCAACGACAACACCCTCATCCCGCGGCCCGAGACGGAGACCCTGGTCGAGGTCGCGCTGGAGAGGCTCACCGATCTGGAGTGTGACGAGCTCCTGGCGCTCGACATCGGGACCGGCTCGGGCAACATCGCCCTGGCGCTGGCCGCCGAGCACCCCACGGTGCACGTGCTGGCCGTCGACTTCCACCCGGCGCCGCTCGAGGTCGCGGCGCGCAACGCGCGGCGTCTCGGGCTCGAGGATCGCGTGATGGTCATGCTGAGCGACGTGTACGACGACCTGCCGCCCGGGGTCGCCTTCGACCTGATCGTCTCGAACCCGCCCTACGTGACCCCCGAGTCGCTGCGCCGCCTGCGCCCCGAGATCCGCGGCTGGGAGCCGCACGTGGCGCTGCGCGCCGAGCGCGGCGGGATGGAGTTCTACGAGAGGATCGTTCCGGCGGCGCCGCCCCGCCTGCGGCCCGGCGGCGCCCTCGCCGTCGAGATCCCCGAGATGCGCCTCCTCGACGTGCTGTCGCTCTTCGTCGAGGTCGGGGCGTTCGAGGACATCGACGCGCGCAACGACCTCGGCGGCCGGCCGCGCGTGGTCAGCGGGCGGCTGAAGGCGCCCGGGACCGACGGCGGGGCGACGGGCGCCGTCGCGGCGGACGGGGCCTCGGCGGACGGGGCTGGGGCCGGCGGCGACGCGGATCGCGCCGTGGCCGGACGCGACTGATGCCCCGCTACGAGAAGGTCCGCGCCGTGGTCGTCGGGTCGCGGCCGCTCGGCGAGGCCGACCGCATCGCCGTGCTCTTCACCCGCGAGCTGGGCCGCGCCGATGCGGTCGTCAAAGGCGTGCGCAAGACCTCGTCGCGCTGGGGCGGCCGGCTGGAGCCGTTCAACGTCTGCGACCTCGTCCTCTTCCGCGGTCGCTCGCTCTTCACCGTGACCTCGGCCCAGCTCGTCGAGATGTTCAAGCACCTGCGCGAGGAGCGCGAGGCGATGACGGTGGCGGCGGTGGCCTGCGAGGCCGCCGCCACGCTCTTCGCCCCGGGCGAGCCCGAAAGCGGGGCCTTCGCCCTGCTCGAGGCTGCCTTGCGCACAGCCGACGAGGGCGTCGCCGGGCCCGCGCTGGACGCCCCGCTGCTGCTCGCCGCCCTCGTGCAGATGCTTGCCGAGGCCGGCCTGCAGCCGGCGCTCGACGCCTGTGTCGTCTGCGGTACGGAGGACGGTCTCGTCGGCTTCGCCGCGGGGCGCGGCGGCGTCGTCTGCGCCCGTTGTCTGGGCGACGCGGCGCCGCTCTCGCCGGCCGCCCTGGCCGCGCTGCGCGCGGCCGCCCGGCGGCCGCTCGTCGAGCTCGCCGCCGCGTCGCCCTCGGCGGCGGTCGCCGAGGGCGTCCGCCACGCCCACGGCCTCTACTCGTACCACACGGGTCTGCGCCTCCGGGCCCTGCGCTTCGCCCGGCACTGACCGCCAGCGGCCGGCCGCTTGCGCGGCGAGCCGCCCGGCCGCCCGGCCGCTCCTCCGGCCGCCCCCGCCGACTGCCCCGGTCGTCTGCCGGCCGTCCCGTCTGGCCGCCCCCGGCCGGCCCGTCCGATCGCCCCCGGCGACCCTTCGGCCGGCCCTCGGGCGCCGTTGGCGCCCGCTCGTTCCAGCTTGATACAATCGCCGCTCGACGCGGAGGAGCATGAAGAACGAAGCACGTGACCCGGGCGCCGTGGGCGCCCGCCCCACGTTCCAGCAG
>JAZBOM010000386.1:0-2631 GCA_036351205.1 Thermoleophilia bacterium
CGCGACGCGCGCCAGGTCGAGCGCAAGAAGGCGGGCTTCCACAAGGCGCGCAAGAAGCCGCAGTTCAGCAAGCGCTGACGCGCCGCGACACCGAGCATTCCACGAAGGGCCGCCGAGAGGCGGCCCTTCGCGTCCCGGCCGTCGACGCGCGATGCGGCGGAGCGGCCTGACGACGGCCCCGCGGCCGTGTTTGCCCTGGTGTCGCCTGCGTCGTAGCATTCCCGAGGCTTCAGGGCGCGACCGGGAGGGACGATGGGCGCCTACTTCGGCACCGACGGCATACGAGGCGTAGCCGGCGACCTGCTGACGGCGGAGTTCGCCGTGCAGGTCGGCCGTGCCGCGGCCGTGGTCGAGGCCCGCCGTCGCGGGCGGCCGCCGGGGTTCATCGTCGGTCGCGACACCCGGCTCTCCGGCCCCATGCTCGAGGCCGGCCTGGTCGCCGGCCTCACCAGCGGCGGGGCGCGCGTCGAGGTCGCCGGGGTGATCCCGACGCCGGGGCTCGCCGCGCTCGTCGTCGAGCGCGGCGCCGACGCCGGCGTCGTGATCAGCGCCTCGCACAACCCCTTCGGGGACAACGGCATCAAGCTCTTCTCCTCCGCCGGCCTCAAGCTCAGCGACGACGAAGAGGCCGAGATCGAGGCCCACATCGAGCACCGCGACCTGCGCTCGCTGGCCGGCGACCGCTTCGGCTCGGCAGCGCCGCTCGAGGGCGCGGTCGTGGCGTACGTCGCCGGGCTCGGCCGGCAGCTGTCGCCCGACCTCACGGGCCTGCGCGTCGCGCTCGACTGTGCGCACGGCGCGATGTACCAGGCGGCGCCGCTCGCCCTCGAGGCCTCGGGTGCGGAGGTCGCCGTCCTCTGTGCCGAGCCCGACGGCGTCAACATCAACGACGGCTGCGGCTCGACCCACATCGACGCCCTGCAGGAGTTCGTGCGCGCCGACGGCTTCGACGTCGGCTTCGCCTTCGACGGCGACGGCGACCGCGTGCTCGCCGTCGACGCCGACGGCGAGCTCGTCGACGGCGACTTCCTCATCGCCATCCTCGCCACCCACCTGCGCGACACGGGCCTGCTGCGGCGCGACACCGTCGTCACCACGGTGATGACGAACCTCGGCTTCCACCAGGCCATGCGTCGCGAGGGCATCGAGGTGCTGACGACGGCGGTCGGCGACCGCTACGTGGTCGCCGAGATGCTCAAGGGCGACTACGTGCTCGGCGGCGAGCAGTCGGGTCACATCATCAACCGCGACGTCTCGACCACGGGGGACGGGCTGGCGACGGCGCTTCTCCTGCTGCAGGCGCTGCGCGAGCGCGGCCAGACGCTGGCCGAGGCCGCGACCGTCATGCGGCGCCTCCCGCAGAAGCTCGTCAACGTCCGCGTCCGCGACCTCAAGGCCCTCGCCGGGGCCGCCCCGGTGTGGCGCGCGGTGGAGGAGGAGAGCGCGCGCCTCGGCGACGGCGGCCGTGTCCTCGTGCGCCCCTCCGGCACCGAGCCGCTCGTGCGCGTCATGGCCGAGGCGCCGACGGCCGAGGAGTGCGACGGCGTCTGCGCGCGCATCGTCGACGTCGTGCGCGCGCAGCTCGGCGACGCCTCCGGCTGACGGGCGCCCGCCCGCCACCGCCGGCCGACTGGGCGGTCACCGCCGGAGCCGCCGGGTGCGCGGTCCACCCCGCGGCGGCGGGGCGATACAATGACCCCCACATACCAGACCGGCGGCGCGGACACCCGTCAGCTACCCGAGCGCCCGGCCCGTGTGAGAGAGCCCTCGCCTGGAGGGGGTACCGCAAGGTGCGCCCCCCGACGATCGAGAGCCGCTCGCACGGGTGACGAGGTGGAGGTTCATCGAAAGACTCGGCGGATGCCTCCCGGCCCGGCACGGTCGTGATCGAGCCGACAAAACCCGCCGGCGACGGCGGAACAAAGCGGTTCGAGGGTGCCGTCCGCAGCCTGCCCGTCTGCCCCTGACCAGCGAAGGGAGCACGCATGTGCGGCATCGTGGGCTACGTCGGGCGCCGACCCGGCAAACCGATCATCCTCGACGGCCTGAGACGCCTGGAGTACCGCGGCTACGACTCGGCCGGTCTCACCCTGCTCGAAGCGGACGGCCTCGAGACCGTCCGCGCGGTCGGCAACCTGGACGCGCTCTTCGCCGCGGTGGGGGACGGCGCCTCGCCGGCCACGGCCGGCCTCGGGCACACCCGCTGGGCGACCCACGGCAGCGTCTGCGAAGCGAACGCCCACCCGCACGCCGATTGCACGGGCCGCATCTCCGTCGTCCTCAACGGCATCATCGAGAACTACAAGGAGCTCCGCGCGGCGCTGACGGCGCGCGGCCACCGGCTCACCTCGGAGACCGACGCCGAGGTCGTCGTCCACCTCATCGAGGAGCACGCCGGCGAGGGGCTCGCCGCGGCGGTGCGCGCCGCGATCCCGCGACTCGAGGGTCACTTCGCCTTCTGCGCCGTGTCGGCCGACGAGCCCGACGTCGTGGTCGGCACGCGCCGTGAGGCGCCGCTCGTCGTCGGCGTGGGCGAGGACGAGATGTTCTTCGCCTCGGCGATCCCCGCCTTCCTCTCGCACACGCGCGAGGTCATCGTGCTGGAGGACGGCGACGTCGTCACGCTCCGCG
>JAZBOM010000387.1:0-17368 GCA_036351205.1 Thermoleophilia bacterium
TACTTCGGCCTCTACGCCCTGCAGCACCGCGGCCAGGAGAGCGCCGGCATCGCCGTGAGCGACGACGGCGAGGTCACCGTCATCAAGGACCTCGGCCTCGTCTCCCAGGTCTTCAACGAGCAGATGCTCTCGAGCCTCTCCGGCCAGCACGCCATCGGCCACGTGCGCTACTCGACGACGGGGGCGAGCCACTGGCAGAACTCGCAACCGCTGGTGCGCGCCCGCAACGGCGACGTCGTCGCCCTCGGGCACAACGGCAACCTCGTCAACACGACCGCCCTGCGCGACGAGCTCGTCGCCGAGGGCGTGCGCTTCACCGGCACCACCGACACCGAGGTGATCACGGCGCTCATCGCCCACGAGGCCGAGGGCGACCTGCTCGGCGCCGTGCGCACCGCGGTCGCCAAGATCCGCGGCGCCTTCTCGGCCGCCGTGCTCTCGGGCGACGCCCTCGTCGGCTTCCGCGACCCGTACGGCGTGCGGCCGCTCTGCCTCGGCGACTACGAGGGCAACCCGGTGATCTCGAGCGAGACCGCCGGCTTCGACATCATCGGCGCCCGCTTCGTGCGCGAGATCCAGCCCGGCGAGGTGGTCATCGTCGACGCCGAGCACGGCCTGCGCAGCGCGCGCGTCGAGCTCGAGGGCTCGCGGCCGGCGCTCTGCATCTTCGAGTTCATCTACTTCGCCCGGCCCGACTCCGTGCTCGCCGGGCGCACCCTCCACGAGTGCCGCCAGGCGATGGGCCGCCACCTCGCCGAGGAGGCGCCGGTCGAGGCCGACCTCGTGATCCCGGTGCCCGACACCGGCATCCCCGCCGCCATCGGCTACTCGGCTGCCTCCGGCATCCCCTACACCGAGGGGCTGATCAAGAACCGCTACGTGTACCGCACCTTCATCCAGCCCGACGACGACCTGCGCCAGCGCGGCATCCGCATGAAGCTCAACCCGCTGACCGCGATCATCAAGGGCAAGCGCCTGGTGGTGGTCGACGACTCGATCGTGCGCGGCAACACGACCGGCAAGCTGGTCGACATGCTGATGAGCGCCGGGGCCAAAGAGGTGCACCTGCGCATCAGCTCGCCGCCGATCCAGTGGCCCTGCTTCTACGGCATCGACATGGCGACGCGCACCGAGCTGATCGCCGCCAACCTGAGCGTCGACGAGATCCGCCGCAAGGTCGGCGCCACGACCCTGCACTACCTCACGCTCGAGGGCCTGCAGGAGAGTACGGGCCTCCCGGCGAGCCAGTTCTGCCGCGCCTGCTTCAGCGGCGAGTACCCCATCGCGGTGCCCGAGGAGTACGCGATGTGCAAGCTGCGCTTCGAGGGAGGCGCGGCCTGTGAGCCTTGACGGCCACGCCGTTCCGCGCCAACTCGTCTCCGCCCTGATCGCGAGCCTGCATGGCCGTCGCGCCCCCGCCGTCCCCAAGTCGAACTCCCGCGCCGCCGCAGGCAGGATGATTGACGAAGTGACCGATGGGTTACACTACGCGTTGTAACCCGTCGGTCACCGGACCCCTGTGGCCGACCCTCGTATCCACGTCATCCGGAGGTACTCCACCATGGACGAAGGTAAGGGCGCAGGCTGGATCGTGTTCGCCTGGATCATGCTGCTCATCCAGGGCACCATGGCCATCATCAACGGCTTCATCGCTCTCTACGACGCCAATGTCATCGAGGAGCTCGGCGGCGTCTACGTCGCCGGCGACCTCACGACGTGGGGCTGGATCGCCATCGTGCTCGGCGTGCTCGGCATCGCCGCGGCGTTCAGCGTCATCAAGGGCGGGACGTTCGGCATCTGGTTCGCGATCCTGGTCGCCAGCGTGAGCATGATCGTGCAGCTCTTCTGGATCCCCATCGTGCCGTTCTGGGCGCTGACGATCATCGTCATCGACATCCTCGTGATCTACAACCTGGCCGTTTACGGCAAGGATTTCCAGCAGACCTGAGTCACCTGGAACCGTGGGCTGACGTCCCCAAGCGAAGAAGGGCGGGGCGCCGTGAGGCGCCCCGCCCTTCTTCGCGACCTCACCCCGGCCAGCTGCGGTGCCCCCACGCCGCAGGCGGCGTGACGGTCGCGCCGCGCGCTGCCCAGGATCAGCCGTCGCCGCCCGGCACGAGAGAGTCGGCGATCGTGAGGATGACGCGCTCGACTCCTGCGGCGACGGTCTCGTCATCGAGAGCGTCCAGGCCTGCGACCTGGTGCATCCACGCGTCCATCGACGCCCATCCAAGGTAGAGCGAGACGACGGCGGCGATGACCACGCGCGGCGGAACGTCCGGAGGCGCGCCGGCGCGGGACGCCCTCTCCTCGGCCAGCTCGATCAGGCGCTCCGTGGCGGGGAACCTGCCGATCGTGCTCTCGTACGGAAGACCGTGCAGAGCGGAGTGGGCGATCAGGCGCAGGTAGTCGCGGTGGTGGGCGAGGCCTTCGCGATACATGAGGGCGAGGGCTTCATCGAGATCGCCGGTGGCGCCCGCCGCGGCGAGCATGACGTCCTCGTTGCGCTGCAGGACGGCGCGATAGATCTCTTCCTTCGACCCGAGGTAGCGGTGCACCAGCGCGTGGCTGACGCCGGCGGCGTCGGCGATGTCGCGGACCGAGACCGCGGTGAACCCCTGCTCCGAGAAGAGGCGCTCGGCGGCGTCGAGCATGGCGCTCGTGGTCGCCTCCCGCCTCGACCTGCGCTCGCTCTTGCGGCCGGTCACCGCGCCTCCTCCCTCGCGGCAGCCCGGTGCGGCTGCCGCGGTCGTGCGACAGCATACCAGCCTGCTCATCTGCTCCCGATCTCGACCTGGTTACCGAATGGTAACCTCCTGCCACACGCGACTCAAGGCCGCTGTTGGCTCACCTCTCGGGTCGACGTTGTCGGGGCCGCCTTCGAGGACTAGAATGACACCTCGCTGACCAATCGGTTACCGAACACGGACCCGCGAGCCGACTCGACACGCCGCGGGGACCCAAGGAGGCACCAGTGAGTGATGCGTTCGACCTGATCCTGGCCGCCTACATGACCCAGGAGGCGGCCCAGAAGGACTTCGAGGAGCTGGTGCAGCTGGTCAAGGCGAAGAAGGTCAAGACGGAGGGCGTGATCCTCGTCGCCAAGGACGAGGCCGGCGAGGTGCACGTCACCGACACCGGCGACCACCTCGGCCGCAAGGGCATGGGCTGGGGCGGCGGCGTCGGCGTGCTCGTCGGCCTCGCGGCGCCACCGCTCCTCGGCGCGGTCGCCGTCGGCGCCGCGGCCGGCGGCATCATGGGCAAGTTCGCCAAGAAGAAGGTCGACAGCGGCCTCGAGTCGGGCCTGGGCGAGAAGCTCAAGCCCGGCATGGCCGCCATCGTCGCGATGATCGACGCCGACGACCGGCTCGCCGCCGAGCAGGCCATGGCCGGCGCGCCGGCCAAGTCCGTCGCCCCGATGGACAAGAAGGGCGTCAGAGGCCTGAAGGGCGCGCTCGCCGAGGCCGCCGGCAAGTTCAGCCCAGACCGCACCGTGCTGCCGATCGCCGACCGCACGTTCGGCGGGGTGGCGGGCCGCACGCTCGACTCGTCCGCTCCCGACTGGTCGTTCATCCCCGGCCCGTCGGCGCCCGAGGGCGCACCCAACGTGCTGATCGTCCTCATCGACGACGCCGGCTTCGGCGGCCCCGACACGTTCGGCGGCGGCATCAGGACCCCCACCCTGACACGGGTGCGTGAGATGGGCCTCACGTACAACCGCTTCCACGTCACCGCGGTGTGCTCGCCGACGCGCGCGGCCCTGCTGACCGGCCGCAACCACCATCGCGTGGGGATGGGCGGCATCGCCGAGTTTCCCGGTCCGTTCCCCGGCTACACGGGCACGCGCCCGCGCAGCTGCACCGCCCTGCCGCGCATCCTGCACGAGAACGGCTACATCACGGCCGGCTTCGGCAAGTGGCACATGACGCCGGGCCGCGAGATGGGCGCCGCCGGGCCGTTCGACCACTGGCCCACGGGCTGGGGCTTCGACCACTGGTGGGGCTTCCTCACGGGCGCGGCCGGCCAGTACGACCCGATCATCACCCAGGACAACTCGACCCTCGGCGTGCCCCCGGAGCATGACGACGACGGCAAGCTCTACTACTTCCCCGACGACATCACCGACAAGAGCATCGAGTGGCTCCATCACGTCCGCGCCCAGGACGCGAACAAGCCCTGGTTCGTCTACTACTCCACCGGCGCGACCCACGCGCCGCACCACGTCGCCAAGGAGTGGGCCGACCGCTACAAGGGTCAGTTCGACGACGGGTGGGACACCTATCGCCTGCGGACCTTCGAGCGCCAGAAGCAGCTCGGCATCATCCCGAAGGACGCCAAGCTGACCGAGCGCCCCGACCTCTTCCCCGCGTGGGACTCCCTCAGCGACGCGCAGAAGAAGCTCTACGCCCGCCAGATGGAGGTCTTCGCCGGCTTCTCCGAGAACGCCGACTGGAACGTCGGGCGACTCCTCGACGAGATCGAGCAGATGGGCGAGCTCGACAACACGCTCGTTCTCTACATCTGGGGCGACAACGGCGCCAGCATGGAGGGCACGACCACCGGCTCGTTCAACGAGACGACCTTCTTCAACGGCGTCGTGCTCGAGGCCGACGAGCAGATGCAGATCATCGAGAAGTTCGGCGGCATCGAGGAGCTGGGCGGCTTCCACACGGCGCCGCACTTCGCCGCGGCTTGGGCGCACGCGAACAACACGCCGTTCCAGTGGGGCAAGCAGATGGCGAGCCACCTCGGCGGCGACCGCGATCCGATGGTCGTGGCGTGGCCGAACCGGATCAAGCCCGAAATGGACCCCCGGGACCAGTTCACCCACTGCATCGACATCGTGCCGACGGTGCTCGAGCTCGCCGGCATCCCCGAGCCCACCGTGGTCGACGGCATCGCGCAGGAGCCGATGGACGGGACCAGCTTCGCCTACACGCTCGACGACCCGGCGGCCGCCGAGCGGCACACGGTCCAGTACTTCGAGATGTACGGGAGCCGGGCGATCTACAAGGACGGCTGGTGGGCCTGCGCCAAGCTGGACAAGATCCCCTGGGACTTCGGCCCCGAGACGCTCCAGGCATTCGGTCCGGGGGGCACCTGGGACCCCGAACAGGATCGTTGGGAGCTGTACTACCTGCCCGACGACTTCAGCCAGGCCCACGACCTCGCGGCGCAGAAGCCGGAGAAGCTCGCCGAGCTCAAGGAGCTCTTCTGGGAGGAGGCCGAGCGCAACAGGGTGCTGCCCCTGCTCGCCGGCTTCGCGGCGTTCTTCGGCATGCTGCCGCCGATGCCGACCCGTACGCGGTTCGAGTTCGCCGGCGACGTGCAGAACATCCAGACGACGATGATCCCGCGCATCTACGGGCACTCGTACGCGATCGAGGCCGAGGTGAACGTGCCGGAAGGCGGCGCCGAGGGCGTGCTCTGCGCCTTCGCCGACTTCATCGGCGGATTCTCGCTGTGGGTCGACGACAAGGGGCTGCTGAACCACACCTACCAGTTCCTCGGCGTGGACACCTACAAGCAGACCTCGACCGAGCCGGTCCCGACCGGCGAAGTGACGCTCAAGATGCTGTTCGAGCCGGACGAGCCCAAGCTGGGCGCCGGCGGCAAGGTCACCCTCTGGGCCGATGACAAGCAGATCGGCGAGGGGCGGCTGGAGCACACGATCTCACTGATCTTCACGACCTACGCCGGCATGGACATGGGCCGCGACAACGGCGGCGTCGTCGACCTCGCCTACGAGGACAGGGCGCCGTACGCCTTCACCGGCACGCTGAAGAAGGTGACCTTCGACCTCAAGCCGGCGCACTTCGAGGCCGAGAAGGACCTGCACGCGCAGCACCAGGCGCAGGCCCTCGCGACCGGGGCCGCCGGCTGAGACCCGACAGCGTGATGCAGACCGCTCGCTGAGGGTGCGGGGCGGGGAGGGGCGCCGAGCCCCTCCCCGCCCCGCGGCAAACGGCCGCCGCGGAGGCGGACGCCGCTGAGCGACCAGCGCGGACGGGCGGCGCCCTACTCGGCCGCGTCGCGCCGCGCGTGCAGCAGTGATGCGGAGAGGGGGCGGCGCGAGCGCGGCAGCGCCGTCGGCGCCGCCTCCACCGCATCGGGGTGCGCGTCGGCGCGGCCCGCGTACCAGCGGCGGTACATGCCGACCAAGGGCGCCGACGTGAGGCCGTGCGCGAGGACGCTGAACGCCACCGTGACGACGACCGTGGCGAGCAGCGTCGACGAATCGGGAACCGCAGCTTCCAGGGCGAGCAGCCCGAAGACGATGGAGGCGAGGCCCCGCGGCCCGAACCAGCCGATGAAGGCGACGGTCTGGGGCCGGGCGCCGGTGCGCCACAGGGCGACGGCGACCGGGAGCATGCGCACCACGGTCAGGCTGACAAGCGCGTACAGCACGACCTGCCAGGTGATGTGCGGCGCGGCCCACGCCAGAGCCGCCGCGCCGAAGCCGATCCAGACGAGAGCGGCGACGAGGTCGCCGGTCTGCTCGGTGAAGTAGGTGACACTGAGTCCCCGCTCGCGCGACGCGTACCCGAACGCCATCCCCCCGACGAACGCGGCGATGAAGCCGCTCCCGCCCAGCTCGACCGCGCCCTCGAAGGCGAGCAGGGCGACGGCCAGCGGCACGATCTGCCGCCACGTGCCCTCGAGCCAGCCGCGACCGGCGGCGAGGCGGAAGAGCAGCCCGCCGAGCACCCCTGCGGCGACGCCGGCGAGCAGGCCCCAGCCGATCTGCTCGGTCGCGTTCCAGACGACCGCCCACGTGACCCCGGTCGTCAGCTCGGCGCGGGCGATGTCGACGGCCACGAGGAAGAACGGCACGGCCAGGCCGTCGTTCAGCCCGCTCTCGACGTCGAGCGCCTGACGGATGCGCTCGGGGACCGCCTCGTCGTTGACGACACGCTGCCCCAGCGCCGCGTCGGTCGAGGCGAGCATGGTCGACAGGAGGAAGGCGGAGGCGAGGGCCATGCCCGGGAAGACGAGAAGCCCGGCGACGGCGCCGGCGACGAGGGTCAGCGGCAGGCCGACGAGCAGGAGACGACTCGGCCAACGCCGGTGACGGCTGAGCTCGCGCAGATCGAGGCGGGCGGCGTCGGTGAAGAGGAGGAGCGCCAGCGCGATCTCGGTGATCGCCGTCGCCGCGGCGCTCTCGAGCTCGAGCTCGATGAGCTCGAGGCCCGCCGTGCCCACGGCGAGCCCGACGAGCGTGAAGACGAGCGCCGACGTCACGCCTCTCTGATCGAGGGGTCGCGAAACGACCCCGTAGAGCAGGACGATCGCAGCGGCGAGCAACACGGCGGTCATGTCGCCTCCGGCTCGCCGGCGCCCGGCCGCACCCCCGGCGGCCGTCCGCATGCGGCCGCCGTCGTCGGCGTGGGCGTCGCCGCGGCCGAGATCACCGTGACCATGACGGCGCGGATCTGCACCAGCGCCGTCGTGAGACCGGCGATCAGGTCGCTCTTGAGGTTCTTCGCGCGAGGCAGGTCCATGGGGGCAGGCAGCGGCGCAGACTCCTGTCGCTTTCTGGTGACCGGGAGGTTACCATAGCGCGACGTGCGGTCACGGACTGACCTCGGGCCGGACGGCGGCGCGGCCGCGGCGGCTCGTCGCCGCCGCGAGGATCGACTCAGGGGGACACAGGTGGACGCTCGAGACACCGAGGACGTCCGCGAAGCGCCGCGGCGAACGGCTGAGGAGACCGACTCCCGCAGTGAGACGAGCGAGTTCGCCGTACCGGGTTGGGCGGCGGACGTCGGGCGCTGGAGCTGGATCGCCATCGGCGTCGGGATCGTCTTCATCGCGGCTTTCGCCGTGCTCGCCGCGACGCGCATGCTCGTGCTCGCGGCCCTCGTCGCCGTGCTGCTCGGCGGTACGACCCTGCCCGTCGTCGACTGGCTGGAGCGGCATCACTTCCCTCGCTGGCTCGCCGCCCTCCTCGTCGTCGTGGCGTTCATCGTCCTGGCCGTCCTCATCGGGCTCGTGATCGTCAACGGACTCATCGACCAGGTGCCGACCATCGAGCAGAAGATGGACGAGGCCGCCGCCTCGATACGCGACCTGCTCGGCGCCACCGACATGTCCGCCGAAAGGATCGAGGAGATCAAGACCGAGGTCCGGGACCTCGTGAAGGCGGCCGGCGGTGGGGTGGCCGGGGCCATCGGCGACGTCGTGAGCACCGTCGGCGGTCTGCTCTTCGGCATCTTCATCAGCATCAACATCGGGGTGTGGATCCTCATCCAGGGGCGCCAGCTCGGCGGCTGGGCCTCGCGGCACATGGGGCCCGTGCCCGAGCCCGTCGCCTACAGGATCATCGCCGACGGCGCCCGCTTCTTCCGCGGCTATCTGTGGGGGAGCACGATCGTCGGGCTGTTCAACGCCGCGGTGCTCGGCGTGGGCGCGCTCGTCATCGGCGTACCGCTGGCCGCCACCATCGCCGTCGTCGCCTGGATCACCAACTACATCCCGTACTTCGGCGCCATCATCAGCGGCGCGTTCGCGGTGCTCATCGCCCTCGGCGCCGGAGGGCCGGCCAAGGCGATCCCGATGCTGATCCTCGTGATCCTCGCCAACGGCTTCTTGCAGACCCTGATCTCGCAGTTCGCGCTGGGCTCGGCGCTCAAGCTGCACCCCCTGGTGGTCCTGATCGCGACCACCGCCGGCGGCATCCTCTTCGGCGCCGTCGGCGGCGTGTTCGCGGCGCCGTTCACGAAGATCGGCCTCGACGGTTACCAGCGCATGAAGGAGGCCGGGGTCTTCGGGGCGCTCGCGGCGCCGGCCGCGGGCGCCGCAGCGTCCGCCGGCGTCGCGGCGGCGCCGGAGGCCGGCGGCCCGCCGGGGCCGGACGGGTAGAAGCCGCCGGCGCAGGTGCAGCCGGGGACCGATCGAATCGCCGGCGCCGGGACGGCCCGGGACCGAGCGGAGCGCCGACGCCCATCGGGGCCGGTCTCACACTGCCGGCCCTGCGCAGGGGTAGAATAGTCCGTCGCGCTGACCAGCCGGTCAGCGCACTGCCACAGCCGAAGCGCGCGACCGGGGGAGGCATCTGATGGCCAAGGAGACGGCCGCCGGCAACGGGACCACGAACGCCGCCGCAGCCGGCGCGGGGCTCATCCTCTTCACGCTCGCCACCGGCCAGTTCCTCATGGCCCTCGACTCGTCGGTCATGAACGTGTCGATCGCCACCGTCGCCAGCGACCTGGGCACGACCGTCACCGGCGTGCAGACGGCCATCACCCTGTACACGCTGGTGATGGCCAGCCTGATGATCGTCGGCGGCAAGCTCGGCGCCATCATGGGCCGCAAGCGCGCGTTTACCCTGGGCTGCATCATCTACGGCTGCGGCTCCATGACGACCGCCCTGGCGCCCAACCTCACGGTGCTCCTCATCGGCTGGTCGTTCCTCGAGGGCATCGGGGCCGTGCTCATCATGCCGGCGATCGTCGGGCTGGTGGCCGGCAACTTCCCGCCGTCGGGGCGGCCGCGGGCCTACGGGCTGATCGCGGCGGCGGCCGCGATCGCCATCGCCGTCGGGCCCGTGATCGGCGGCTTCATGACCACCTACTTCTCCTGGCGCTACGTCTTCGCCGGGGAGGTCGTCATCGTCATCGGCATCCTCTTCCTCTCGCGGCGCGCCGCGGACGAGCCGGTGACCGAGCGTCCACACCTCGACCTCATCGGAGCCGCCGTCTCGGCGGCAGGACTCGCCCTGCTCGTCTTCGGCGTGCTCAGGTCGTCAACGTGGGGCTGGGTGCTGCCGAAGGCCGGGGCGACGTCGGTCCTGGGCCTCTCCCTCACGATCTGGTTCGTCATCGCCGGCCTCTTCCTGCTCTGGCTGTTCTTCCGCTGGCAGCGGCGCCTCGAGCGCGCCGGCAAGGAGCCGCTCATCGCCCCATCCCTCCTGCGGCACCAGCAGCTCACCGGGGGCCTCGTCACCTTCCTCTTCCAGTTCCTGATCCAGGCGGGCGTCTTCTTCATCGTGCCGCTCTTCCTCTCGGTCGTGCTGGGCCTCTCCCCAATGGAGACCGGCATCCGGCTGTTGCCGCTCTCTCTGGCCCTTCTCCTCGCCGCGACCGGCGTGCCGCGTCTCCTTCCCAACGGCTCGCCGCGTCGCATCGTGCGCGTGGGTATGCTGTCCCTCATCGTCGGTGTCGTGACGCTGATCGCCGCCCTCGAGGTGGGCGCCGACTCCTCGATCGTTTTCATCCCCATGCTCGTCATCGGGTTCGGCATCGGGGCACTGGCGTCGCAACTCGGCAACGTCACCGTGTCGGCGGTACCGGTGGAGAAGAGCGCCGAGGTCGGCGGCCTGCAGAACACCGCCTCCCAGCTCGGCGCGTCGCTCGGTACGGCGCTGGCGGGCTCGGTGCTCATCGCCGCCCTCACGGCCTCGTTCCTCGCTGGGATCGACCAGAACCCGAACGTACCGCAGCAGATCAAGGACCAGGCCAACGTGAATCTCGCCGCCGGCGCTCCGTTCATCTCGAACAGCGACGCCGAGGCACAGATGAAGGAGGCCGGCGTCTCGGACGATGTCATCGCCGAGGTCCTCGACGACTACGAGGCTTCGCAGATCGCCGGCCTGCGGGCGGCCCTCGCCGTGCTGGCCCTCATCGGGGTGATCGCCCTGTTCTTCACGGGGCGGATACCGAAGCAGCAGCCGGGCTCCGAGCCGGCGCTCGAGTGAACCCAAGGAGTCGAGGCCATGGCAGACAAGGATGACGGACGCCGCGTGTACCTGAAGCCCGACGAGCGCGCCGCGCTGGGGCGCGAGGCGCGCGCGGCGGTGCGGCGCGCCGACCTCGGCGAGTACGCGCCGGCCAAGGACCGGCGCGACCCGGTCGCGATCCTCGAGGAGCAGGGGGCGGATCGGCAGCAGGACCTGCTGCCGATCCGCTACGGACGCATGAGCGTCTCGCCGTTCACCTTCCTGCGGGGGTCGGCGGCGGTCATGGCGGCGGACCTCGCCGCATCGCCGGTCACCGGGTTGCGCGTGCAGGCGATCGGCGACGCGCACCTCTCCAACTTCGGCGTCTTCGCGACCCCCGAGCGCAGGCTCGTGTTCGACGTCAACGACTTCGACGAGACGCTGCCGGGCCCTTGGGAGTGGGACGTGAAGCGCCTCGTCGCCAGTGTCGTGGTCGCGGCCGAGGACAACGGCGCCGACCGCGCTGCGGCGACGGCCGCCGCGCGCCGCACGGCCGCCGCCTACCGCCTCTCGATGCGGCGCTTCGCGGACGACACGACGCTCGACGTCTGGTACGCGCACCTCGACTTCGAAGACTGGGTGCGGACGAGGAGCCGCAAGAGCCGTCAGGCGGCCAACGCGCGCTTCCTGCAGAAGACCCGCGCGCGCACGAGCGCCCAGGTCGTGGGCAAGCTGACCGAGGTCGTCGCCGGCGAGCTGCGCTTCAAGGACCAGTCGCCGCTCGTCTCGCCGCTGCGCGACCTCGTCCCTCCCGACGAGGAGGCGGTCATTCGCGACCGCTTGCGGCGGGGCTTCGCGGGCTACCGCCAGAGCCTCGCCCCCGAGCGCCGGCACCTCCTCGACGAGTTCCGTTTCGTCGACGTGGCCCGCAAGGTCGTCGGCGTGGGCAGCGTCGGCACGCGCTGCCTGATCGCCCTGTTCCGCGGGCGTCGCGACGACGACCACCTCGTGCTCCAGTTCAAGGAGGCGACGGCCTCCGTGCTCGAGCCCTTCGCCGGGGCCAGCCGCTACCGACAGCACGGCGCCCGCGTGGTGCACGGGCAGCGCCTCGTCCAGGTCGCGAGCGACGTCTTCCTCGGCTGGACGGCGCTCAAGCCGGAGGGCCACCACTACTACTGGCGTCAGCTCAAGGACATGAAGGGGTCGATCGAGCTCGGCTGGCTCGACGCCAAGGCCTTCGACCGCTACCTCGAGGGCTGCGCCTGGTGCCTCGCCCGGGCCCACGCCCGCTCCGGCGACCCGATCGCCATCGCCGCCTACCTCGGCTCGGGCACGGCTTTCGACAAGGCGATGGGCGCCTTCGCGGCCGCCTACGCCGACCAGACGAAGCAGGACTGGGAGGCGCTCAAGGCGGCGATCGCCGACGGGCGCCTGGAGGCGCTGACCGGAGTCTGAGCGCCCGCGCGGCGCGGCCTTGGAGAGGGTGTGAGCGCGGACGTGGCGGGGCGGCCCTCGGGCCGCCCCGCTGCGTCGCTCCGACTCTCGGGTGTCGTCAGTCCTTCGCGTGCTTGTCGGCCCCGAAGGCCTCCTTGAGCTGCTCCTCGTCCTCGTGCGAGAGGTTGGTGCGCACGACCGTCGCCTTGGTGCCTTCGACGGCCTCGAGGAACTTGTCCTCGGTCATCTTCTCGATGAGCAGGAACCAGCCGGCCTTGCCCGGCGGCACGGCGTCGCCCATCTGCTCGAGGACCGCCTTGTTCAGCCCGGTCTTGCCCATCTTGCCGAAGAGCGCCCCCATGCCGGCGCCGATGGCGAGGCCGAGGAACGGCACGAAGAAGAGCAGGCCGAAGAGCATGCCCCAGAAGGCGCCGCCCATGGCCCCCGCGCCGACCAGGTTGTGACCGTGCTTCACGTGCGGCTTGCCGTCGGGGTCGCGCACGACCATCGCGGCATCCTGCAGCTGCACGATCATGTCCTTCTGCAGCTGGGCGACCTTGAGACCGAAGGCGTCGGCGTCGGCCTCGTTCTCGAAGCCCAGGACCATCAGTTCACTCACAGCTTCCTCCTCGTCGAGTCTGCGGGGAGACCGCCCGAGCGGGCGGGCTCGTCGGCCGGTGATACTACCCCGTGACGACGCGCGCTACGCGTCACCTCGCGGACGCCCGCGGCGGCTCCCCGAAGGCGGCATCGACCGCACCGCGGGAATCGGGAGCGGGAGCATCGTGATTCCGCCACCCGGCGATGCCATGATGACCGCGCGACCGCGGCGTGTCCCGGGGCGCGGCGCGTCCCCGAAGTCGCCGAGTGAGGCCACCGGGGGGCCGCCGGGAGGCGCACGTCCGGCGGGCGGCGACAGGCGCCGCCGGGGGCCGGTGCCGTGAGGGCGACGACGACCGTGCCCACGGCGTGGTCGGCGCCCGCTGCGAGCGCGAGGGTCCCGTCCGCCGACACGCGCGAGAGGGCCCGGCGCGTGGACCTGACGGGGTCGAGGTCGATCCCGAGCGGCGGCGACGTCGCGGCCGTACCTCCGCCCGCGGCTCCTCCGCGCCGCGTTTGTCCCGACCCCACCTCATGGAAGAACGAGGCGACCCTGCGCCTCAAGGAAAGGAGACCACAGCCATGAACCGCTCCGCGCCGGCGGGGAGGTCCGTCTCACGACTGCTCCCGACGAACCGCCTGGAGGCCTTCTCCGACGGCGTGTTCGCCATCGCCATCACCCTGCTCGTGCTCGAACTCCATGTGCCGACCGACGCCGACAGGCTGTGGCACGCGCTCGGGCGGGAGTGGCCGGGCTACCTCGGCTACTTCGTGAGCTTCGCGTTCATCGGCGGCGCCTGGATCGCGCACAGCAACATGACCAGGTTCGTGAAGGCGGCGGACGCCGTGCTGATGCGCCTCAATCTCGTGCTGCTGCTGCTCGTCTCCTTCCTCCCCTTCACCACGAGCCTCCTCGCCAACCATCTCGACGACAGCGGCAGCCATGTCGCCGTCGTCATCTTCGGCATCAACCTCACGCTGGCATCGCTGATGGTCAACGTGCTCACGGGGTACGCGGCGCGCCGTGAGGGCCTCGCCACCGACGACCACGCGGAGGAGGAGCTCGCCGCCTTCGAGAAGGAGCGACGCGGCGCGTTCATCCTCCAGGCGGTCGCGACCCTCTTCGGGCTCGTCCTCCCGGTCGTCGCCGTCGTCCTGTACCTCGCCGTGTCCATCCTCATCCTCGCCGACCCCTTGGTCCGCGTCCGTCGCCGTCGCCGCCGCTGACCCGACGGAGGCGTACCACGGTCGTCCGCGCCGGCGCCCACGCGGTGGCGGAGATCAGCGAACGCGCCCACCGTCGTACGAGCCTCGCCGCCGACCGCCGCACGAGCCTCGCCGCCGACCGCCGCCTGCGCCTCGCGGGCAGGGTCGGCCCGCACGACGCGACACCGGCGGCCGGCCATCGCGGGAGGAGTGCTGATGGGACCGCCCGGCCGGCACCGGCCCCGGTGCCGGCCGACGGTCACGCCGGCGGCTTGTCGCCCGCCGGCTTGGCGGCCGCCGGCCGTGCAAGCTCCTTGAGCCGGCGCCAGTTGAGCCGATTGCTCTTGGGGACCGCCCAGCTGCGCACGAACCACCAGCACCAGCCGAGCTCCTTGGTCTTCAGGATGTGCAGCGCCAGCGCGTGGGCGACGAGGCGGTGCGTCGAGTAGAAGCGCCGGTACGCGCGCAGGGTCGCGCGCTGCAGCTGCCGAGGGCTCATCCGCCGCGGCGCGAAGACCACGTGCTGGGCGTCGTAGTTGCGCCAGTCGGGGTCGATGATCCGCCCCTCCGCAGCCATCTCGTCGTACAGACGCGTGCCCGGGAGCGGCGTCAGGATGTTGAGCATGAGCGTCGTGATGCCCTTGCGCAGCGAGAACCGCGCGATGTGGTGCACCGAGGCGGGCGTGTCGGCGTCGGTGCCGACGACGAACATGCCGAGGGTCCAGATGCCGTGCTCCCCCAGGAGGGCGATCGCGCGCTCGATGTCGTCGACGGTCTGCGACTTCTCGAAGTCGTCGAGCGTCTCCTGGTCGAGCGACTCGAGACCGAGGGCGACGCGCTCGCACCCCGAGCGTCGCATGAGGTCGAGCAGCTCGGCGTCCCTGACGACGTCGGTGCGCATCTGGGCCTGCCACGGGACCACGAGGCCCTCGTCGATCATCATCGTGAGCAGGCGCTTGAGGCGCTTCTTGTCGGCGGCCAGATTGTCGTCGTAGAAGAAGATGCGCGGCGGGCGCTTGGCGCGCAGTTCCGCCATGACGTTCTCGGGGCTGCGGAAGCGATACCTGCGCCCGAACATCGCCGTGACCGAGCAGAAGTTGCAGGCGAAGGGGCACCCCCAGCTGGTCATGACGGGCATCGAGTTGAGCTTGTCGTGGCCGACGATGAGGTCGAGGTCGGGCAGCGGCAGGGCGTCGAGGTCGGGAGCCGGCGGGCGCAGCTCGTTGTGGGACACCGTGCCGTCGCGCCGATAGGACAGCCCGCGGACGGTGGCGGGCTCGCGCTCGCCGCGCAGCACCTCGAGCAGCTCGAGCATGAGCTCCTCGCCGCCCTCGCCGCGGGCCACGTAGTCGGCGTGATCGAGGGCCTCGTCGGCCATGAAGGTGACGTGCGAGCCGCCCATCACGACGGGCACGCCGCGGGCACGCAGGTCGTCGCCCATGGCGTAGGCGGCCGGCGCCGTCGACGTGGTCGTCGAGAGGCCGACGACGTCGGCGCCGTACACGTCGCCCCAGTCGATCGGCGCCGACTTCGGCGCGTAGATGCGCACGTCGTGGCCCGCCGCCTTGAGCGCGGCGCCGATCATCGGCAGGCCGAGACGCGGGTAGGCCGTGTACGACCACAGGTGCATGACCGGGGGGGCGGGCTCGATGAGGCGTATCTTCATGGCGGTCTCCGGCTTCGTCGGCGGGCGCCTTGCCGTCACTGCTGCGCCCGCCGTGACCTAGAATACCAGCGGCGCGAGTGTCCGCGCCCCAGGAAGGAGCGGCGATGCCATCTCGATCTCGGAGCAAGACCCCGGAGACGCACATCCCCAGGCTGCACGACCCCGCCGTGCTGCTCATCGACGCCCAGCCCGGCTTCTTCCTGAACGTCGCCGGGCACGAGGTGCCGCCGCCGGTCGCGGTGCGCTGGGAGAAGCTCCTCGTCACCGCCCGCTGTCTCGAGCTGCCGACGCTCGCCACCTTCGAGGACCCCGACAGGAACGGCTGGCTCTCCGAGAGCTGCGAGCGCGCCTGGCCGGCGCACGGTCTGCGCTACGTGAAGCGGGGCTTCGACTGCTGTAGCGAGCCGGCGATCGCGGCCGCCATCTCAGAGATCCAGCGCACGCACCTTCTCGTCGCCGGGGCCGAGACCGACGTCTGCGTGCTGCAGTCCGTCCTCTCGCTGCTCGAGCGCGGTCACGAGGTCTTCCTCCTCGAGGACTGCGTGGCCAGCAGCGAGCCACACACGCGCCCGGCGCTCGACCGCATGTACGCCGCCGGGGCGGTCCCGTGCACGCTCAAGACCGCGTACTACGAGCTGATGAAGTCGGTGACCGTCTGCCGCGACCCCGAGTCGGCCGGCGGCGGCTGGGAGTTGCTGATGCGCGAGTTCGACGAGCCGGAGGGCCTGCCCGATTGGCAGCCGGCGACATAGGGCCGCGGAGCGGCGGACGCCGGCGTCGTAGAGCGGCGGGGCGGCGGACGCCTGCGCCAACGAGGCGGGCCGCCGGTGCCGTAGAATAGCCGCACGCGGGCAGGGGACCCGTGCGCTATCCCGACTGGAGTCACATGGCCGACGAGTTCACGTACAAGGACGCCGGGGTCGACGTCGAGGCGGGCAACGCCGCCGTCGACCTGCTCCGGCAGCGTCTCAAGTCCACGCAGCACCCCTTCGTCCTCGGCGGCCTCGGCGGCTTCGGCGGCGCCATGCGCCTGCCGCGCCTCAAGGACCCGGTGCTCGTCGCCGGCACCGACGGCGTCGGCACCAAAGTGCTCATCGCCAAGGCGATGGACCGCTTCGACACGGTCGGCATCGACCTCGTGGCGATGAGCGTCAACGACGTCTCCGCCTGCGGGGCGGTGCCGCTCTTCTTCCTCGACTACCTGGTGACCGGCAAGGTCGAGCCCGAGCGGGTCGCCGCCCTCGTGGGCGGCGTCGACGAGGGCTGCCTGCGCGCCCAGTGCGTGCTGCTCGGCGGCGAGACCGCCGAGCACCCCGGGCACTTCCAGGCCGACGACGACTTCGACATGGCCGGCTTCGCCGTCGGCCTCGCCGAGCGCGACGAGCTCTGGGGAGCGCAGCTCGTGCAGGCCGGCGACGTGCTCGTCGGCCTCGACTCGAGCGGCCTGCACTCCAACGGCTTCAGCCTCGTGCGCCGCCTGCTCGAGGCGCACGCGATCGACGTCCACACGCCGTTCACCGACGCGGGCGGCGCCCTCGCCGAGGGGCAGCCGCCCGACACCACGGTCGGCGACGTGCTGCTCACCCCGACGGCGATCTACAGCCCTGTTCTCCACGACCTCGGTCACGCCGGCGGCGTGCACGCCGCCGCGCACGTCACGGGCGGCGGCTTCCCCGACAACGTCGGGCGTGCCGTACCCGAAGGACTCGCCGCCGAGCTCGACCTGACGAGCTGGCGCCCGCCGCCGGTCTTCTCGTGGCTGCACGGCCTCGGACTCGCGAAAGACGAGATGCTGCGCACCTTCA
>JAZBOM010000388.1:0-3284 GCA_036351205.1 Thermoleophilia bacterium
ACCTCGCGGGGCGGTCGCCCTTCGCCCAGCGCCGCCGGCCACTGCGACGGGTCGTCGCGGAAGCCGAGGGCGAGGTCGTCGATCACGATCATGTCGACGTCGCCGGCCGGCTCCGCGGCGGCGCCGCGCGGACGGGTCGCCGCGGTCCGCCCGAGCAACTCGACGATGCGCCACGCCGCCGCCCCGAAAGCCTGCGGCGCCGGCGCCGGCGACCAGGCCATGACGAAGCGTGCGAAGTCGCCGGCCTCCGGCCGGGCGAGGGCCTCCGCAGGCACCGAGGGGCCCGAGACCTCGGCCGACGGGTCGCGGTCGGCCACGGCGGCCGCGACGATCGCGTGCAGCAGGGCGGCTCCACCGGCGTGCGCCGAGAGCTGGCTCTCCTCGGGCGCCGACCACGCCCAGAGCGGGTCGAGGCTCGAGCCGTGCGGGCCGTGCGGCAGGATCACCGGCCAATCGATGGTGACGTCGCCGACCACCGCGACCTTCATGTGACTCGCCATCTGATCCGTCCTTTCGGCTCGCCGGCGGAGGGCACATCTCGTGTGGGCAACTCTACCTCGCCGGAGGCTCGAGCGAGCACACCCGCGTGCCGGGTCCGCCTGGGCGAGACGAGACTGGCCGGGTCAGACCGGGGGAGTCAGGGCGAGCGGTCGCGCCAGAGCGACGGCATGAACGGCCGGGTCGGGGCGCCGAAGTGAGAGGTCGCGTCAGGCCGGCGGCGGCGTCAGGCGGGGGGCGACAACGGTCCGAGGTCGCGCAGCACGCACACCGGTGTCTGCTCGTGCCCTTGACCGAGCGGGTTGTCGAGCATGAGCCGGTGGACGAGAGCACGGTCCGTACCGGTCGAAGCCCCGAGCACGCGGGCGTCGAGGTCGCTGACGTCGACGACGGCGACGTGGACGGCGGCGCCGGCTGTCGACGGACCGGCCGGCGACGATCGGTCGGTCGCCTGCGGGCCGGCGGCACTCGCGGCCGCGCCGGCGGGCACGGCGGCGTCGCCGAGATCGGCACCTAGCCCTTCACGCAGCGTCCGCGCCAGTCGCTCGGCGACCGCGTCGGGCTCGGCCGGGCCGAGCTTGGCGTGCGTGTTGTGCGGCGGCAGCGTGTACGGTGTCGGCCCGTCGATGGCCTCGACGGACGGGCCGGCGATGGCGTAGAACCAGCCGCGCCTGCGCACGAGGCGCCCGGCGGCGGCGGCGGCGGTCGCGGCGAGGATACGCGGCGCGCCGGCCTCGTCGATCGCGAGCTGCATCGTCTCGGGTATGCCGAGGCCGATGCCGTGCGGCGTGCGGGTCACGGCCTTGCTCAGCACGCGCGCCAGCCGGCCGGGGTGGATCTCGTCGAGCGCCCACGAGCGCCCCTGGCTCGTGGCGACCGGCTTCTCGGCGATGGCGACGAGGTCCCCGGGCCGCACGTGGGGCAGCACCTGGCGGCGGAAGAGCGCCTCCAGGTCGTCCCCGCGGCCGACGAGGTCGGTCTTCACGGGCAGCCTCGCGTAGACGCGCCCGCGCACGCAGGCGAAGAGGTGCTTCGTCGCGTTCGGCGCGTGCGCGGCGAGAAGCTGCTCGGCGACAGGTCCGCCGGCGCCGCCGACCAAGGCCGGCGCGAGCTCGTCGCCGCGTGCGGGGACGGCGCCCCGGGAGGCGGCCTCGCCGCGCACCGGCGCCGACAGCGCCGCCGCCTCGTCGACGCCCTCGAGCACGGCCGGTCGGTCGCAGAACTCGCGCAGCCACAGCTCGAGGTCGACGGCCCGCCAGAACGACCACGAGTCCTGCGTCTTCCCTTCGCAGAAGCGGCGGAAGGCGTCGACCACCCGCTCGGCGTCCCAGTAGGGCCTCGCCGCGAAGCTCGGTGACTGCAGCACACCGGTGAGCTGGGCGCGGCGGGCCTTGACCCAGCGCAGGCCCGGGGCCAGGGCGCCCGGCGCCGCGGCGCGACGCCGGCGCACCTTCTCGGGCAGCGACCCGCGTATCCCCTCGCGAAGGATCCATTGGGTCCAGCCGTCACGTACCAGGGCATCGGGCGGCAGCGCGAGCGCGTACTCCACGACCTCGCGGTCGAGGTAGGGCAAGCGTGACTCGACCGAGAAGGCCATCGCACTCCTGTCCGCGCCGCGCAGCAGCGCGGGAAGGCGGTAGGCGAGAAGGTCGTCGAGCAGCCGGCGCTTGAGGTCGTCCCGGCTGCGCGCGTCCCCGGGGTCGGAGACCCGCGCGCGGAACGTGGGGCGCAGCGTGCCGGCGATGCTCAGGCGCCTCCGGCCGCGAACGACGTGCCGCCGTACCTGGGGTGCGAGCACGTCGCGCGCCGCGGCCGCCTCGTGCCGCAGCGCGGCGCGCCCGCCCTCGCGGCGGAGCTGCCACAGGTACGTGACGTGGTGCTCGGCGGGGCCGGCGAGAAGCTCCTCCCCGCCCAGCCCGTCGAGCAGTGCCGCGACCTCGCCCCGGGCGTCGCGCGCGAGACACCAGCGCAGGTACGCGTCGGTCGTCGCCGTGGGCTCGTCCTGGTGCCACACGAGGTCGCGCAGGTCGTCGAAGAGCTGCGCCGAGGTCGGCGCCGCGGTCGTGGCTTCGGCGCCCAAGCCCTGGGCGACGTCGTCGATGCGCGGACGCTCGCCCCCGGGATCACCTTCGGCCACGGCCGAGAAGACCCTGAGCCGGCTCCCGGGCACCGCCGCCGGCGACCGCTGCTGCAGGAGCTCGGCTGCAAGGGCGGCGACCGCCGCGGAGTCGACGTCGTCGCCGAGCACGACGCCGGCCGGCTCCTCGCCGGCCAGGCTCCGCTCGACCGCGTCGCGCAGGACGCGGCGGAAGAGCGCGGGGTCAGGGCTGCCGTCGGTCGCCGGTCGCGGCTGCCAGTAGGCGGCGGCGGGGAGGCGGCCGCCGGCGCCGCCGCCGGCCGCCTCCCCGCCGAGCTCGAAGACCACCGTGCTCGCCGCCGGCACCCGGTACACGCCCTCGAAGAAGGTCTCCGCCCGGTGATCGAGCAGGCCGTGCTCGAGGTACTCGAAGACGACCTGCTCGTCGGGGCGCGCGACGACCGAGGGGTCCTGCAGCAGGGCCTTGATCTCGCTGCCGAAGCGCAGGGCGCCCGACACCGGCGAACGCGTGTAGTAGAGGGGCTTGACACCGAGATGGTCGCGGCAGAGCACGAGGCGGCCGCCCGCGCGGGCGGCGTCGCCCCCGGCGTCACCGACCGCCGCGGCCGCCCCGTCTGCCGCCTCCTCGCCCGCATGGCCGCGGTGCTCGCGCACCGCGGCCCCGACGACGGCGGCGCCCTGGAGCGCG
>JAZBOM010000389.1:0-2510 GCA_036351205.1 Thermoleophilia bacterium
CCGCCGCGAGCCGGCGCGGGCGGCCCGTCGCGGCGAACGCCCGAGGGAGCCGGCGGAAGACCAGCACGACCAGGGCGATGGTCAGGGTCTCGACCAGCAGCTGGGTGATGGCGAGGTCAGGCCCCCCAAGGAGCACGTAGACGACCGCGACGAGGAAACCCACGATGCCGAGGATGGCGACCGCGCCGATGCGCGACCGCGCGAGGGCGGCGCCGGCGCCGCCGATCACGAGCAGGCCGGCGACGACCTGGTCGGCGCCGAGCTCGTCGGTCGCCAGGGCCGGCGGCACGTCGGGCGACCAGGCCAGCCAGGCGGCCACGGCCGCCGTCGCGAGTGCCCCGAGCACCCAGCCGATGTGCACCGCCGGCACGCTCGAGGTGAAGGGCGCGCCCGAGCGCCGGCCGAGCGCGATGGTCGCGTCGTAGACGCGATCGAAGAGGCGCGCGCCGGACGTCGGCAGCTCGACGGGATCGAGGGCACGGTCGATGCGCCGGCGCAGCAGGAACAGCACGAAGCCGAGCGTCACCATGGCCGCCGCCAGCGCGAGGGCCGGCGTGAAGCCGTGCCACAGGGCGAGGTCGACCTCTCCCGGCGCGCCGATGGCGGCGTCGGCCGCGGCGCGCGCCAGGGGGTTCAGGCGGCTCACGGCGAGGCCGAGGCCCAGCCCGGCGAGCGCCGTCAGGGCGGCCGGGACGAGGAACGAGCCCCGTGGGTCGAAGAGCTTCTGCGTGAGCGGGCCCTCGAAGGCGCCGTCGAAGATGCGCGCCCCGTAGGCGAACGTCAGGCACGCCGATGCCGCCGCGAGCGTCGTCGCCAGCGGGGCCAGCCAGCCGGGCCCGGGCGTGCCGAGGAAGGCGGCGAAGGCCTCCTCCTTGCTCACGAAGCCGAGGAACGGCGGGATCCCGGCCATCGACAGTGCGGCGAGGGCCGTCGCGGCCGCCGTCCAGGGCATGGCTTTGCGCAGGCCGGTGAGCTCGCGGATGTCGCGGCTGCCCGCCTCGCGGTCGATGATCCCGACCACCATGAACAGGGTGGCCTTGTAGAGCGCGTGGGCGAGGACGTGCGCGGCCATGGCGGCGAGGGCCGCGTAGGTGCCGATCCCCGCGAGGGCCATGAGGAAGCCGAGCTGGCTCACGGTCGAGTAGGCGAGCAGCTCCTTGAGGTCGTGCTGCTTCAGGGCCAGAGAGGCGCCGATGACGGCGGTCGCGATGCCGACCAGCACGATGATCGTCCGCCACGGCCCGCCGTAGGCGAACAGCGGCGTCATCCTGGCGACGAGGTAGACCCCGGCCTTCACCATCGTCGCCGCGTGGAGGTAGGTGCTGACCGGGGTGGGCGCGACCATGGCGCCGGGCAGCCAGAAGTGGAAGGGGAACTGGGCCGACTTGGTGAAGGCGCCGGCCAGCACGAGGGCGAGGATCACGGGGGCGAGCGAGCTCCCCGCCACGACGCCGGGGTCGGCGAGGATGCTCCGCAGGTCGCCGGTGCCGGCGACGATGGTCATGAGCACGAGCCCGGCGAAGAGCGCCAGACCACCCAGGCCGGTCACGAGGAAGGCCCTGGTCGCGGCAACCTTCGCCTCCCGGCCGCCGCGGCCGCCGATGAGCAGGTACGAGAGGACGCTGGTGAGCTCCCAGAAGACGAAGAGCACGATGACGTCGCCGGCGAGGACCAGCCCCAGCATCGCCGCGCCGAAGAGCGTCAGCAGGGTGTACACGCGCACGTGCGACGCTCCGGGCTCGAGGTAGCGGGCGGAGTAGGCCATGACGACGGCGCCGACCGCGAGCACGAGGAGCGCGAAGAGCAGCGAGAGGCCGTCGAGGACGAGGACGAGCCCGACGTCGAGCCCCGGCACCCACGACAGCGAGAGGACGACGCGCTCGTCGTCGAGCACGGCCGGGGCGGGGGCGGCCAGCAGACCGAGCGCGGCGACGAAGAAGGCGGCGAGCGGGTAGCCGGCGTTGCGCCCCATGAAGCGGGCGAACAGCGGCGCGAGAGCCGCGGCTGCGATCAGCAGCAGCAGTGACAGGCCCACGAGTCCGGCCGACATGCTCTCCTCTCGAGCGACTCCGGTAGCAGCCGGGGAGAGTCTATCGCGCCCGCCGGGTGGGTCTCAGGTCCGAGAGGGGTCGGGCCGTGCGGGGCGAGCGACGTGCGGGGCGAGCGATGTGCGGGCCGAGCGGCGTCCGGGTGATGTGCGCCGGCTCCGGGCTTCAGAACTGGTTCGTGCGCAGCAGGACGAGCGTGCAGGCCTCGACCACCTCGATGCCGCCGGCCTCGAGACGCTCGTAGGCCCCAGGGTTCTCGGCCCCGGGGTTGAAGATCACACGCCGGGGTGCGAGCTCGACGATCTCGTCGATGATCGGCTCCTGCCGCGCCGGGGCGACGTACATCGAGACGGTGTCGACCTCGTCAGGCACGTCGCGCAGCGAGGCGTGGACCTCCTCACCGCAGATGCGTTCGTGCTTGGGGGCCACCGGGATGGCGGTGTGGCCCTTCTCCTTGAGGAA
>JAZBOM010000390.1:0-2163 GCA_036351205.1 Thermoleophilia bacterium
ATCGGAATGCCGTTGTCGCGACAGAACGCGATGGCCGTGGCGTCCATCACCTTGAGGTTCTTCGTCATCACCTCGAGGTAGCCGACCTCGTCGTACTTGGTCGCCGACGCATCGTGGCGAGGGTCGGCCGAGTACACGCCGTCGACACCGGAGTGCGTGCCCTTGATCACCACGTCGGCCTCGATCTCGGCGGCGCGGAGCGCGGCGGCGGTGTCGGTGGTGAAGAACGGGTTGCCGGTGCCGGCGGCGAAGATCACCACGCGGCCCTTCTCGAGGTGGCGCACCGCACGTCGCCGGATGTAGGCCTCGGCGATGCGCGGCATCTCGATCGCCGACTGCACCCGGGTGTCCTGGCCGAGCCGTTCGAGCGCGTCCTGGAGCGCGAGCGCGTTCATCACGGTGCCGAGCATTCCGATGTGGTCGGACTGGGTGGCATCCATCCCGCTCAGCGAGCCGGTCCGGCCGCGCCAGAAATTGCCGCCGCCGACGACGACCGCGACGTCGACACCGAGGTTCTGGCGGAGGTCGACGATGTCGCGCGCTGTCGCTTCGAGGGTCGCTCCGTCGAGTCCCTTGCCGGATTCGCCCGCGAGCGCCTCACCGGACGGCTTGAAGACGATCCGTTTCCAACTGGGCCGAGGCCCTCCCCGGGGATGGATCGGCTCGTCGCTCATCGACTCCCGACCGTACTAGAGGCGGCCCCGATCAGCCGAAAACGCACGCCGGCCGGTCAGCCCTGCACACGGGCCAGCCGGGGCGAGCGCCATGGGCGCGAGCACGGTAGGCGAGGCAGAGCCCGCCAGGGCGACCGAGCCCGGGCAGCTAGCCGATTTCGACTTGGGCGAAGCTGACGATGGTGGCGCCGCCGATGAACTGGCTCACCGACTGCTTGTCGTCCTTCGCGTACGGCTGGTCGAGCAGCGCGACGTCCTTGAAGAAGCCGTTGATGCGGCCTTCGACGATCTTCGGGAGCGCAGCTTCGGGCTTGCCCTCGTTGCGGCTGATCGTCTCGAGCGTCGCACGCTCGGCGGCGACGATGTCCTCGGGGACGTCCTCACGGCTGAGGTACTGGGGACGGGCGAAGGCGATGTGCACCGCGACGTCGTGGGCCAGCTCGGGGGTGCCGTTGGCGATCTCGACGAGCACGCCGTTGACGCCGCGTCCACCCTGGATGTGCTGGTAGCTGCCGATGACGTTGCCCTCGGCGGCCTCGATGCGCTTGACGTCACCCAGGCCGATGTTCTCCTTGAGCGTGACCTTGAGCTCCTCGAGCTCGGTGGCGCGCTCGCTGACCGCGTCGACACCCTTGGCGGCCACGAGGGCAGCGAGGGCATCGGCCTCGGCCTTGAACTGATCGGAGCCGGCGACGAAGTCGGTCTCGCTCTTCAGCTCGACGATCGCGCCGACGTTGCCGTCGATCACGAGGCTGACGACGCCCTGCGAGGCCTCGCGGTCCTCACGCTTGGCGCTGGCGGCGAGACCCTTCTCGCGCAGCCACTGCTTCGCGGCCTCCATGTCGCCGTCGTTCTCCTGCAGGGCCTTCTTGCAGTCCATCATCCCGGCGCCGGACGAGTCGCGCAGGGCCTTGACGTCTTGTGCGGTGAATGACATTGCTCAGCTCTCCGTGCTCTGTTGGGTGGTGTCGTCGGTCGTGGCGTCGGCGACCTGCTCGGCCACCTCGGCAGCGGTCTCCTCGGCAACCTCGGCGACGACTTCGGCGGGTGCGCCTTCGTCGGCGGCGACCGCAGCGGCGTCCGCGGCTGCTTCCTCCACGACCGGTGCTGCCTTGGCGGCGGCCAGACGGGCGTCGCGGTCGGCCTGGGCCTGGGCGGCGGCGTCACGTGCGGCAGCCTGGGCGGCAGCGAACTCTGCCTCTTCCTCGGGCGTGCGCTCGGCGACGGGTGCCGGGGCCGGGTTGCGCTTGTTGGCGATGTAGCGGCCCTCTTCGACGGCGTCGGCGATCACGCGGGCGAACAGGCTGTTCGAGCGGATGGCGTCGTCGTTGCCCGGGATCGGGTACTGGACGACTTCGGGGTCGACGTTGGTGTCGACGACGGCGACCACGGGGATGCCGAGCTTGTTGGCCTCGGTGACTGCGATGTGCTCCTTCTTGGTGTCGAGCACGAAGATCGCGTCGGGCGCCTTCTTCATGCCGCGGAGACC
>JAZBOM010000391.1:0-3159 GCA_036351205.1 Thermoleophilia bacterium
GCCGGTCTTGTGCGCAGGTGATCTCATCGGTCGCTCCTACAGTAGCAGCAGGCCCTTCCTCCGGCCATGAGCAACCGTCACCCGTTCGGCCCTTCGTCCACCTTGCTCGTGTGGTACGATGACGCTACCGTCATATGACGCCGAGCAGGAGGCGCGGTCGACGTCATGGGCGGGCATGTCAGTCTTTCGTGAGAGGTGCGGGAGTGTGCTCATCGAGATCCACGATGTCGATCACGGACCTCCGCATTGCCACTTGTCCGGGCTGCCCGGCGGGGGGACAGCGCGCGTGAATCTATTGACTCTCGAGGTGACCCGACCGACAGGGCTACGGCTGTCGACGCCCATACGGCGCCGCTTGCGGATGCGTCATCTGGAGATGCTCGCCGCCTGGGCATCGGTGACGACGACCGTCCGGGACGAGTGAGATGACTCTCGCTGCGGAGCAGAGGAGCATGAGCACGACCATCGAGTTCGACGCCACAGCGGTGCGCTCGAGAGTGGTCCGCCGGCAGATCGAGGGCGCGCTCGAGCGTCTTGCGCTCAGGCGGCACGACGACATCTGGCGCTCGCTGCGGCTACGCGGCCGTGGCGCGGCAGGAGGGCGCGCCGTGCTTATCGGCGATCTGCACGAGGCGGTCGGGGCCGGCGGGCTCGATGCGCTGGTCGGCGGTCCGTCGTCGCTGGCGTACGTGCTGCTGGTGCGCACGACGCTCGATGCCAGGCTGCGCCGCCGGCCCGACATCGCCCTGGGGCTCAACGACGAGCGGTTCTTCGTGCTGGAGCTGCGCGACGAGGCAGCCGGCGGCGCAGCGATGCGCGCGGCGCTGCTCTCCGAGTACTTCCGCGCGCTCGTCGAGCGCCTGCAGCCCGATCGCGTGCGCTCGGCGCGGTTCTCGGTGGAGGACGGCGTGCTGTGGCTCGAGTTCGGGGATGGCCTCCGGCGCGCCGTCAAGTGGGCGGCGTTGCCCTTCGCCACCAAGCTGCTCTTCGCGCCGGTGAACGCCGTCGCCCGCGAACACGGCCAGGCGGTGCTGCTGACCGGCGCCGACGGCTCCGAGCACGACATCGACGCCGGCGCTCTGCGCAGCGCCGTCGATCCCGTCCATGCCTCGAGCGCCGCTCGGCGCCACGCCGCGGAGCGCGCGAGCGCAGGCGCGCGCCTCCGCCGCATGCGGGAGAGCCTCGGTCTGAGCCAGGAGGAGGTGGCCCGGCGCAGCGGCGTGCCTCAGGAGAGTCTCAGCCGCATCGAGAACGGCCACCGGGACCCGCGCCTCGACACGCTGCGCAAGCTGGCCGCGGCGCTCGGCATGGACGTCGCCGCCCTGCTCGCCGCCATAGCCGCCGACTGACCCTCGGTCGGGCGAAGGGGCGTGCGCCGCCCGTCGGGCGTGCGTCTGCCCAAGGGGCGTGCGCGCGGCCGAACGCCCGCGCCGGTTGCGCCCGGCCCGCCGACCCGGCACCCTTGACCCATGCCGACGAAATTCAAAGAGCCGCCCGGGACGGGCTCGCAGGGATCCGCCCGGTTCGGGCGCATCAGCAACTGGTCGTGGCTCTTCCTGCTCGCGATCGTGGTCGCGCTCGCCCTCGGGCGCTGGACGCTCCTGGTCGCGATCCTCGGCCTCGCGCTGCTCATCCTCGTGCACGAGTTCGGGCACTTCATCGCCGCCAAGGGCTTCGGCATGCGGGTCGAGAAGTTCTACGTCGGCTTCCCCCCGGCGGCGGCGCGCAAGCGGCGCGGCGAGACCGAGTACGGCATCGGCCTCATCCCGCTGGGCGGCTTCTGCAAGATCACCGGCATGAGCCCCGAGGAGCCGGTCTCCGACGCGCTCGTCGACGAGCTGCTGGCGGCCGTGCGCGCGGGGAGCATCGACAGCACCTACACGGTCGCCGAGCTCGAGGAGGCGCTGAAGCGCGTCAAGGCGCGCGTCAACAAGCGCATCGCTTCGACGGGGGCGCTCGACGACCCCGACATCCGCGAGTGGCGTGGCCGGCAGGCGCTGCTCGAGGAGCGCCTCGCCGAGCTGCAGAGCCCCGAGGGGCCTGGCGACCCGGTGTACTGGAAGAAGCCGGTGTGGCAGCGCAACGTGGCGATCTTCGCCGGCCCGTTCATGAACTTCGTCGCCGCGGTCGCGATCCTCTTCGTCTTCCTGCTCGTGCAGGGCACGACCACGCCGAGCCTCACGCTCGACCGCGTCGTGCCGGGCTCGCCGGCCGACTCGATCGGCCTCGAGGTCGGCGACACGCTGGTGAGCGGCAACGGCGTCGTCTTCGAGGAGTGGGCCGACGCCCAGCTCTTCTTCCAGGAGAACGCGAACAACCAGGTGACGCTCGTCTGGCGGCCCGCCGGCGCGCCCGCCGGCTCGACCGACACCGCCGAGGTGACGCTCGAGGAGCACCCCGAGGTGCCGGGCAGTGGCTACCTCGGCGTGCGCGCCGGCCTCGTCACCGACCGGCCGCCGCCCTGGGAGGCGGCGTGGCTCGCGGTGGCGGGCACGTACGACCTTCTGCGCGGCCTCTTCGAGGGCTTCTACATGCTCGCCTCGGGCGAGATCAGCGCGACCGGCGACGAGGGCGCCGTGGGGCCGGTCGGCATCATCGACGTGAGCCAGGACGCGGTGCGCGAGGGCTACTACCCGATCCTGCTCGCCTTCCTCTCGGTCAACCTGGGCATCATCAACCTCTTGCCCCTGCTGCCCTTCGACGGCGGGCACATCCTCTTCAACACGGTGGAGAAGCTCAAAGGGCGGCGCATCGACGCCAAGGTGCTCGAGCGCTTCGCCGCCGTGGGTGTGACGCTGCTCGTCCTGCTCTTCCTCTTCCTGACGTTCAGCGACCTGCAGCGGATCTTCGGGTAGCACTCCGGCGCAACGGACAGCGCTCGCGCGAAATGCCTCGAGCGTAGTCACCCGCTGCAGGCAGCTCTCGGGTCAGCCCGCCTGACTCCCGCCGACCCGCTCGGCCAAGAGCGCCTCGCACTCGGCGTGGAGCACCGGCACCTCATAGAGCAACTGCTTGGTGCGCTCGATCTCGCGAACGATGTAGGGGTTGGTGACGGCGTCGGTCATGACCAAGTCGACCTCGCCGCCGAGCAGCTCACGGAGCGCATCAAGAAGGCCGAAGTAGGCGTCGGCGAGCGCACGGGGCTCCATGGGCGTGAAC
>JAZBOM010000392.1:0-4714 GCA_036351205.1 Thermoleophilia bacterium
CACGCGGCTCCCGTCCAGGGAGAAGGCGGTCCGCACCCTCGAGCGAGCCGGGCAGCTCGGTTTCGAGGAGCTGCTCGCGCGCCACGAGGCCGCGTGGGCGGCGCGCTGGCGCGACAGCGACCTCGTCGTCGAGGGCGACGCGGCCGCGCAGGAGGCGCTGCGCTTCTCCATCCATCACCTCATCAGCACCGCGCACCCCGACAAGGAGACGGTCTCCGTCGGTGCCCGCGGCCTCAGCGGCATGTCGTACTTCCTCCACGTCTTCTGGGACACCGAGGTCTTCGTCCTGCCCTTCTACATCTACACGCACCCGCAGACGGCGCGCACCCTGCTCACCTACCGCTACCGGCTGCTCGACGGGGCGCGGGAGAAGGCGCGCGGGCTCGGGCACCGGGGCGCACTCTTCCCCTGGGAGTCGGCCGACCGCGGCGTCGAGACCACGCCGCCGTACGGCATCGGGCCCGGCGGGGAGGTGGTGCCGATCCTCTCCGGCCTCATGGAGCACCACATCTCGGCCGACGTGGCGTGGGCGGTGTGGGAGTACTGGAAGGCGACCGCCGACGACGGCTTCATGGACGAGATGGGCGTGGAGCTGCTTCTCGAGACGGCGCGCTTCTGGGCCTCGCGCGCCGTCCCGGAAGAGGACGGCCGCTACCACATCAACGAGGTCGTCGGCCCCGACGAGTACCACGAGGACGTCGACGACAACGCCTACACCAACGTGCTCGCGCGCTGGAACATCCGCACGGCGGTCGTCGCCCTGCGCTGGCTCGAGCGCCGGTCGCTGACCCGGGCCACGGAGCTGCGCGCGCGCCTGCGCCTGGCGCCGCGCGAGCTCGAGGCCTGGCGGCAGGTGGCGGACGGCCTCGCCGACGGCTTCGACCCGGCGACGGGGCTCTTCGAGCAGTTCGAGGGGTTCTACGAGCTCGACGACGTGCCGCTCGAGCGCCTGCGCCCCCGCCCGATGGCCGCCGACCTGATGCTGACTCGCGACGTGACGCTGCGGTCCAAGGTCATCAAGCAGGCCGACGTGGTGATGCTCTGCTGGCTCCTCAGCGACGACATCCCCGACGAGGTGGCGCGCGCCAACTACGAGTACTACGAGCCCCTCACCACCCACGGCAGCTCGCTCTCGCCGGGCATCCACGCCGCGGTGGCCGCCGAGTTCGGTGACCTGGCGGCGGCGGAGGCGGCTTTCCGGATGGCCTGCGATATCGACCTCGGCGACACCATGGGCAACGCCGCCCGGGGCCTGCACATGGCGACGATGGGCGGCATCTGGCAGGCGGCGGTGATGGGTTTCGCCGGCATCCGCCGCCGCGACGAGGCGCTCGTCGTCGACCCGAACCTCCTGCCCTCCTGGCGCCGTCTCTCGGTGCCGCTGTGGTTCCGGGGCGCGCGGGCGCACTTCGACCTCGAGCAGGCTGGCGGCAGCCGGGTACGGGTAGGAATAGACGTGGAGCACGCGCCGCTGACGGTCTTGCTCGGCGGAGTCGAGCGGCAGCTCGCGCCGGGGACACACCGCTGGGTGCGTGACGCGGCCACTTGGGAGGAGGAGGCGTGAGTCTGCTCGTCGCGCTCTCCGGACACGGCGAATCCGACGCCCGGCTGCTCGCCGACGCGACGGCTCTGGCGGAGGCCGGGCGCTGGGACATGCTCGGCGTCCACGTCGGCGCCCCGGAGGACGTCGCCGGCCTCGAGGGTCTCGCCCTCGAGGTGTTCGAAGGCGAGACCGCGGCGCAGATCGTCCGTCGCGCGGCGGCCGACGAGGTCGAGCTCATCGCGCTCGGCCTGCGCACGGTGCCCAGACCCGGCGTCGGCAGCATCGCCCAGTGCCTCCTCAGGGAGCTCGGCGACCCGCTCCTCCTGGTGCGGCCGGGGATGCGCCCGATCGGCAGGCTCAAGCGCCTGCTCGTCCCGCTCGAGGGGAGCCCGTCGGCGTCCGAGGCGATGCGCTACGCCGACGAGGCCTTCTGCGCACCCGGTCGCGAGATCGTCATGCTGCACGTCATCACCGGCACGTGCCCGTCCGAGCCCGGCAGCCTGCCGGCGCCGCGCATCGTCGACCAGGAGCAGTACGAGTGGTCGTCCTGGCGGGAGGAGTTCACGATGCGCTTCGCGCAGTGCCCGAGGGGCGGCCGGCATCGCGTCGTGGTGCGGGTGGGCGATCCGGTCTCGACCATCGTGACGGAGGCTCGTGCCCTCGACGCGGAGCTCGTCGCCCTCTCGTGGTGGGGCACGCTGTCCGGCACGCGTGCGCCGGTCGTCCGTGCCATGTTCGAGCAGTCGCCGTGCCCGCTGCTGCTGGTGCCGGCGGCCCGCCCGGAGTGGCCCGCCGGGTGAGCCGGGGAGGCGCGTCTCAGTGCGCCTTGGCCCTCTCGGCGCGGCGCGCTTCGGCGCGCGTGACGTGCCGCTCCGGCGCCATCTCGGCGGCGCGGCCGCGGAACGCGAGGATCAACACGACGCCGATCGCGGCGCTGGCGATCGCCACCCACTGCGGCTGGGTCAGGCCCAGGAACCACTCCGGGTTGCGCCGCCAGAACTCGACCACGAAGCGTTCGGCTCCCGAGAGCACGAGGAACCAGCCGAAGGTCCACCAGCCCGAGCGCTTCCCCTTCGCGAGGCGCCACAGCACGTAGATGATGGGCGCCATCATGAGGATCTCGTAGACCGGCGTCGGGTGCACGGTGACGCCGGGCGGGGTCGGCACCGTCCCGTCGGGGTAGCCCATCGCCCAGGGCAGGTCGCTGGGACTGCCGTAGTCGCCGTCGCCGGCGAGCTGACAGCCGATGCGCCCGATGGCGTAGCCCAAGGCCACGGCCGGGGCCGTCGCGTTGGCGACGACGCCGAGGGGGATGCGGCGGACGAGCGACCAGACGACGACGGCGACGAAGCCCCCGATGAGCCCCCCGTACCAGGTGAAGCCGATGCCGGTGAAGATGCTGCCGAGGATGTCCTCGCGCACGCTGCTCCAGTGCTCTGCCATGTAGTAGAGCCGGGCGCCGACGAACCCCCCGACTCCGGCGGTGACGATCACCTCGATGGCGAAGTCGGGGGTGACGCCGCGGCGCCGGAGCAGCGGCCAGACGACGAGCAGGCCGGGGACGATGAGGGCCAGCGCGGCCATGAGACCGAAGCTGTGGAAGGTGAGACCGTCGATGCGAAAGAGTTCGGGGTACATGGTCAGGCGCTCCGGGCCGGGGGACCGTTCAAGTGTAGCCGGGAGCCGAGTGCGGGTAAACGCGACGCCTGCAGCGTCGGCTCAGAGCGGCTCGGCGCGGACGGTCGCACCGGCGGCGAGGCGCGCGACCTCGCGCGGGTCGAGGTGCGCGGTGAGCGGCGAAGCGGCGTTGGCCGAGGCGGCCGCGGCCGCCCCGGCCAACGCCGCTCCCAGCTCCTCGCCCCGCTCGAGCCCGAGCAGCAGCCGGGCGGCGAAGGAGTCGCCGGAGCCCACGGTGCTGACGACGCTCACGGGCTCCGTACGCACGTGGTACGCGACGCCGTCGGCGAGCGCCACGGCGCCGGCCGCGCCGATGGTGACGGCGGCGCGGCCGGCGCCGGCCGCGACGAGTCGCCGGCAGAGCTCGAGCCCGCGCGCGACGCGCCCCGTGTCGTCGAGGGTCGCGGACACGGTGTCGCAGTCGCCGTGATCGGCGGGGAGGAGTGCCGGCGGCGCATCCGGTCCGCCGGCCTCGTCGGCCTCGAGCACCGCGGTGGCCTCGCCCGGGGCGTCGCCGGTCGCGGCGGGGTCGCCGGCCAGGCCGCCGGTCGCGGCGGGGTCGCCGACCGCGCTGCACGCCTCGAGGGCGTTGACCTTGACGAAGTCGACGCCGGCCGCCAGCGCGAGCCCGAGCTGCGGGCCGGCGGCGTCGACCATCACCCGGCGCCCGGCGGTGCGCAGGGCACGGACGAGCCGGGCGTAGAAGTCCGGACCCGCACCGGGAGGAGCGTGGCCGTTGACGATCGCCCAGCCGTCGTCGGCGCCGGCCTGCTCGCGCACGGCCTCGAGCAGCGCGGCGACGGTCGCCGCGTCGACGCCGGGACCGTGCTCGTAGACCTCGGTGACGCGGCCGTCGCCCTCGATGATCACGTTGGAGACGCGTGCCTCGCCGTCGGCGGCGACCAGCAGCACGTCGAGGCCCTCGGCGGCCGCGAGCTCGCCGATCAGGCGGCCGGTGGATCCGGCGGCCACCCCGACGAGCAGCCCACGGCCGTCCAGGGCCTTCAGCCCCCGCGCCACGTTCGCGCCCTTCCCCCCGGCCTGGTGTTGCAGGCAGCGCAGCCGGTGCAGATTGCCGGGCTCGAGCCGCGCGGCCAGCAGGACGCGGTCGATGGCGAGGTTCGGGCAGACGATCAGGGTCACGGCGTCGGGTCCTCCGCGGTCGTGCGTGCGTGTCGGATGGTAGTGCGCGATGAGGCAAAGGGGAAGCGCCTCCCAGCCGGGTCCCACGCCATATCCAGGGGTCAAGCCTGCTTGCGACCTCGCCCTGCCGCTACAATGAGATCGCGTGAGCGAAGCGACCGGGAGGGACTCCGGGCTGTGAAGACCTCAAGCGACAGGGATGCGCGACCAGGGGCGGCCGACGCGGCGGCGGCCGCATGACCGGCCGCCCCGTGCGCCGCACGTTGCTGCTCGCCCTGGGGGCGTTCGCCCTCGGGGTCGTGGGCCTCGGCCTGCTGCCGGCGGCGGTCGACCGCGTCGGCGACGTCGCCG
>JAZBOM010000393.1:0-3683 GCA_036351205.1 Thermoleophilia bacterium
ACGGCGGCACCGCGGTGACCCCGGCTCTGACCCGAGCGACGAAGTTCCGCGCCACCTGGGCCGGCACCGACGAGTACGCGGGCGCGACCAGCGCCTACGTGCTCGTCAGGCCCCAGGTCGTGCTCGGCAACCCGGACGCCCCGACGAGCGTGAAGAAGTACGTGACCTTCCTCGTGTCAGGCATCCTCAAGCCGCGGCACACCCCGGGCTGGAACGAAGCGGTGAAGCTCTACTGCTACAAGAAGGACCCCACGACAGGGAAGTGGGTGCTGAAGAAGGCGGTCTGGTGCAAGACCGTGGACTACCTCTCCTACAGCAAGTACCGCGTGAAGATCTACCTGGGCTCGCGGGGGACGTGGAAGCTCCGCGCCTACGCCCCCGAGGACAAGCTGCACGCGGCGACGTGGTCGACGTCGCACTACCTGCGCGTCTACTGACCCGGGGAGTGTGACAGGAACGGCTCGGAGGCCGGGCGCCCCGCTGCACGAGCAGCGGGGCGCCCGGCCTCACTCCGCGAGGCGTTCGAGGCGCACGACGTGCCCGTCGCGCACGGCGGCGAGCGCGCCGGGGTCGCCCTCGAGCACGCCGATCGGGTTCACCGGGCTCACCGGCTGCTGGCCGAAGAACAGGCAGACCGCCTCGCCCGGCGGCCAGTAGCCGACCGCGCCGGGGGTGACGGTGGCCTGCGGGTCCTCGCCGCCGGCGCTCACGGGGACCGAGAAGTACACCTCGGCGCCCCAGGTCTGGGCCGCGCTCTCCAGCGGCAGGGCGTCCCAGACCAGGGTCGCCGTCGCCGAGTCGTTCAGCTCGGCGGTCATCTCGACGCCGGCCTCCTCGATCAGGATCCGCATGCGGGCCATCGCTTCGCCTCCTCGCCGGGCGGGTCGTCGGCGCTGCCGCGACGTACCCGTCGCGGCGGCGGCGCTCCGGTGTTCGCACCACCTCACACCGGCGACGCCGCGCTGTCAACGGACGCGCGGCCTCGGCGGCTGTCGGGCGGCGACGCCACCCCGGGTGGGGGATAATCGACGACGGAGCCACGCGCGACCGGGCGGACGGGCTCGCGGCTCGCGAGTACGCGACCGAGCGCCGTCCGGTCGATGCGGGGCCGCGGCATGCGACAGGCCACTCCGCGGTAGGAGAGAAGTGCGTCGCATCCGTCCGTGCGCGGAGCCGAGGGAGAGGAGGCCGTCTTGAGCGACCTGACGCCGACGGTGGCGGTCTCCGGCCTGCGCAAGAGCTTCGGGAGCGTGCAGGCGGTGAACGCCGTCTCGTTCGAGGTCTACCCGGGCGAGATCTTCGGCCTCCTCGGCCCCAACGGTTCCGGCAAGACCACCACGCTGCGCATGGCGCTCGACATCTTCCGCCCCGACGCGGGCACGGTGGAAGTGCTCGGCGGCGAGCTCACCGACGAGCGCAAGGACCGCGTCGGCTACCTGCCCGAGGACCGCGGCCTGTACACGGACGCGAAGCTCGAGACGGTGCTCGTCTACCTGGCGACGCTGAAGGGCATGGACGCGGCGGCCGCCAGGGAGCGCCTGGACGGCTGGCTCGAGCGGCTCGACCTGGCGGCGCACCGCGAGAAGAAGGTCCAGGAGCTCTCCAAGGGGATGCAGCAGAAGGCGCAGCTGATCGCGACGCTGCTGCACGAGCCGGACCTCATCATCGTGGACGAGCCCTTCTCGGGGCTCGACCCCGTGAACACGCGCCTCGTGAAGGAGATCCTCGACGAGCAGCGCCGCGCGGGCAGGACGATCATCATGTCGACGCACCAGATGTACCAGGTGGAGGCGCTCTGCAGCCGGATCGCGTTGATCCACAGGGGGGAGGTCGTGCTGTACGGTGAGGTCGAGGACATCCGCCGCCGCTTCGCCGGGCACGCCGTGGTGGTCGAGGGCGAAGGGACGTTCGAAGGCCTGCCGGGTGTGGTCGAGGCGCGTCGGCAGGACGGGGCCTGGCACCTCGCCTTGCAGGCCGACACCGACCCCCAGGTCGTGCTTCGCGAGCTCGTCCGCCGCGACGACGTCACCGTCGAGCGCTTCGAGGTCGCCGAGGCGTCGCTCGAGGACATCTTCGTCTCGGTCGTCACCGGTGGGGCCGGTCCGCCCGCTCGCGACCCGGCGGACGCCGCCGCCGCCGGCGACCCGATGGACGGCGCCGCCGCCGCTGGTGACCCGGCGGGCGACGAGGCGGGCTGACGTGACCAAGCTCCTCCGCGTCGCCCGCTACGAGTACCTCCGGTTCATCAAACGGAAGAGCCTGCTGCTGGCGATCCTCGGCGTGCCCCTGCTCTTCGTCCTCGTCGTCGCCGTGGGTGTCCTGATCGCGCGCGGCGGAGAGGAGCCCGCCGTCGGCTACGTCGACCCCTCCGGGCTCCTCAGCCCCGCCGTCGCCGCCACGATCGGCGACGACGCCGCGAGGGCCACGGAGTTCCGGTCGTACGCCTCGGTCGAGGAGGCGCGCGCCGCGCTTCGCGACGGCGAGATCGGCGCGCTGTTCGTCGTGCCGGCCGAGTACCCGGAGGACAGGTCATTGCGCGCCTTCACCGCGGAGGGGGACCTGCCCGCCGGCTCCCAGTCGGCGTTCGCGGCCTTCCTCGAGGCCGGCCTCGCGGCGCGCTACCCGCCGGCGGTGGCCGATCGGCTCGTCCGGACCCCGGACGTGACGGTGCGCGCCGCCGACGGCTCCCGCGAGATCGACGCCGGGTCCGCGTTCCTGTACTTCCTCGTGCCGTTCGCCGCCGGCATCCTCTTCACGATCGCCGCCGTGTCCTCGGCGGGCTACCTGCTGCAGGCGGTGAGCGACGAGAAGGAGAACCGCACGGTCGAGATCCTCGCGACCTCCGTCTCGCCGCTCCAGCTCATCGCCGGCAAGGCGCTGGGCATCATCGGCGTCGCCGCGACCCAGCTCGCCGTCTGGGGCCTCGGTCTGGTCGCGGCCGTCGTCATCGGGGCGCGCTACGTCGAGCCGCTGGCCCAGCTCCCGGTGCCCTGGTCGCTGCTCGGCGTCGTGCTCGCCTTCTTCGTGCCCGCCTACCTGCTGCTCGCGGCGATCATGATCTGCCTCGGCAGCGCCTTCCCCGAGTACCGTCAGAGCCAGCAGGTGGTCGGTCTCGTCAACATCCTCTTCTTCATCCCGCTCTTCTTCGTCACGTTCATCTTCTCGGACCCCAACGGGCCGCTGGCCGTCGCCCTCACGCTCTTCCCGACGACCTCGTTCCTCACGGTGCTGCTGCGCTGGTCGGCGACGACGGTCCCCGCCTGGCAGCTGGCGCTCGCCTGGGTGCTGCTGGCGGCGACCGGCGCGGCCTTCGTGTGGGCGGCGCCGCGCATCTTCCGTGCCGGCATGCTGCGCTACGGTCAGCGCCTCTCCCTCGCGGCGTCGTGGCGGACCCTGCGCGCGGGACGACGGGGGGGCTGAACATGACCCGGCTCATTGCCATCTTCGAGTTCAGGAGCGCCGTGGCGAAGCGCTCCTTCTGGCTCGTGACGGTCCTCTTTCCGGTCCTGATCCTCGCCCTCAGCCTCGGGACCACGCTCGCCGGCGACCTGGGGGCGCCATCCCTCGAGGAGGCGCTCGCGCCGACCGGAGCGCCGCGCGGGTACGTGGACGAAGCCGGCCTGATCCGCGAGCTGCCTCCCGGCGTGACGGCCAAGGAGCTGCCCTCCTTCGCCACGACCGAC
>JAZBOM010000394.1:0-4597 GCA_036351205.1 Thermoleophilia bacterium
CGGTCTCGACGATGTACTCCTCGCCGCTGCTGGCCGTGACCAGCGCGCGGTCCGCCGACTCGTCGACGACCACGCCCGCGACCTGCCCGCGGCGCAGGTCGCGCTCGAGCACGTCGGTCGGCGCCGTGCCGACGGCGCGGTAGATGGGCTCCGTGCTGGTGTCGTCGCCCTGGATGAAGAACGAGATCACCATGGCGACGATGATGACGATGAGGATCGGGAACAGCGCGCTACGGGTGAATCGGTTCACGGTCTACCTCTGGGTGGGACGTTACGTGCGAGAGCACGGTCGAGGTCGGGTGGGGACCCCTCGACGGTAGCATACCCCCCCTCCTACAGCAAAGAACTCTCCTCGCCGGCGATGCCGGCGGCGGCGTCGGGGGTCAGCACGGCGATGTAGTCGAGCGTGCGGTAGCGCTCGGCGAAGTCGAGACCGTAGCCGACGACGAACTTGTTCGGCATCTCGAACCCCGTGTACTTGCAGGTGATGTGGGTGCGCCGCCGGGCCGGCTTGGTGAGCAGGGCGCAGACCTCGAGCGACGCCGGCCTGCGCGTGCGCAGGTTCTTGAGCAGATAGCTCAGCGTGAGCCCCGAGTCGATGATGTCCTCCACGATGAGCACGTGGCGGCCCTCGATCTCGGTGTCGAGGTCCTTGAGGATGCGCACCACGCCGGAGGAGTCGGTCGACGAGCCGTAGCTCGAGACCGCCATGAAGTCGAGGGTGCACGGCACGGTCAGCCGCCGGGCCAGGTCGGCCATGAAGAAGACGGCACCCTTGAGCACGCCGACCAGCAGCAGCTCCTCGCCCTCGTAGTCCCGCGAGATCTGCTCGGCCAGTTCGTCGACGCGCGCGGCCAGCTCCTCGCGCCCGACGAGCACCTCGGCGATCGGTCCGCTCACCGCTCCTCCAGTGCGACGCTCAATGTCCACTCCGTACTCTGTGTCACCCTTCGCTCCTGCGCAACCCTGCTGCGCAGGGTGCCGGCACTGTCGACGTAGGCGACGGCCGCAGGGGCGCCGTCGACTTCGACGACGAGCGCCCGCCGGCGCTCGTCCCTCGTACAGCCGGCGCCGGCCAGGAAGCGCGCGACCGTGGTCGCCGCGGCACGGCCGAAGGGCGTGAAGCGCTCGCCGCGCCGCGGGTGTCGCAGGACGAGCCCGCGGGGCGCAGCGGCGAAGCCCAGGCTCAGGTGCCGCTCGTCGTCACCGGCGCCGGCGAGCGGCGCGCCCGCCGGAGCCGCACCCGGCGAGTGCGCGGCCCCCGGAGCCACCCCTGGCGGGCGCGCTGCCCCCGGAGCCACCCCCGGCGAGCGCGTCTCGGCCGGGCGCTCCTGGGCGAGACGCGCCGCGCCGCAGGACGGCTCGGGCGGGTGGGCGCCGGGCGAGACGGTCGCACGGACGCGCCAGCGGCAGAACTCGGCGACACTCGACTCCGGTGGCGTCGCCGAGGACGGCGCGGGAGCGACGACGGAGACCTCGACCGACGCGCAGGCGTGCCCGGCCGGGACCGGACGCACCGCCAGGCGGTCTCTCTCGCGGACGGCCTCGCGCCCGGCTCTGAGCGCCGCACGGCCGGCGCCGGTGCGGCGGCCGGCGAGCTTCTCGAGCGCCGCCACCTGGCGGCGCGTGACGAGGGCGCCGGCCTCGAGACCGGCGGCCGCGAGGCGATGCAGACACAGGGTGCGCAGCGCCGGCGGCTCCTGCGCCAGCGCGGGCAGGTCGAGCGCGGCGAGTTCGCCCGGCCGCCGGTCCGCGGAGACGCGCCCCCAGGCGGCGTCGGCCGCCGACGTCACGACGTCGGCCTCGGCGGCGGCGATGCCGGCGGCGTCGGCCAAGGTCTCGCCGACCCGAGGGTTGAGGCGTGCCAGCGCCGGCAGGACCTCGAGCCGGATCACGTTGCGCGCGTAGACGGGCTCGAGATTCGAGGCGTCCACGCCGTAGTCGATGCCCTTCGCCGCACAGTACGCTCTGATCTCGGCGGCGCCGGCGCCGAGCAGCGGCCGCGCGACGTCGTCGTCCCGCGCCCGCATCCCCGCGCCGCCGAGCGGCGACGCGTACTTCACCAGCCGGTAGAGGACGGTCTCGGCCTGGTCGTCGCGGTTGTGGGCGGTGACCAGCGGGCCGTGGCCGGACCGCGACGCGAGCCGGCGGGCGAGCTCGTAGCGCTGCGCTCGCGCCCGCGCCTGGAAGTCGGGGCCGCGCAGGGAGCCCTCGAGCCGCTCGACGTGCAGCGTCAGGCCGGCGGCGGCGCAAGCCTCCTCGACGAGCTCGCGGTCGCGGTCGGAGGCGGCCCCGCGCAGCCCGTAGTCCACGTGCAGGGCGGCGGGAGTCAGCCCCAGGCCGAGCCGGCGGTCGACGATCGGCAGCAGGCCGAGGAGGCACATGGAGTCGGGCCCGCCGGACAGCAGCAACAACGGTCGCTCGCCGGGGCGCAGCACACCGTGCGCCGCGACGAAGGAGCACACGCGACGCTCGAAGGCGGGGGGGTGGACGCGGACCTCGCCCACAGCCTCAGGGCGCCGGGGGCGCCACACCGGGCGCGCCCGGCGCGCCCCGATCCACCAGCGTCGTCGACATGGCCTCCTCCCGCGCCTCGCGGCCGCGGCCGCGCGCGGCCGCGGCACGGCGAGCATAGCAGAGGGCGGGAGACCGACCGGCGCCGCCGGTGTGCGCCTCGAGTGAGGCGCGAGACGACGGCGCGGGCGCGCGCGAGACGACGGCGCGAGCATGCGCGAGGCGACGCAGCCGGCGTGCGGCTCGGGCGCACCGCGACGCGGAGGCGCAAAAGGAAGGGCGCCCGAACGGGCGCCCCGGAAGGCTTGGTAGCGGGGGCAGGATTCGAACCTGCGACCTTCGGGTTATGAGCCCGACGAGCTACCGGACTGCTCCACCCCGCGACGCGGTCAGGAATTGTACACCCCTCGCCGCGCGATTGTAAAGACGCCGGCCCGGACGACCTCATCGATTCGCGCGCCCCGCCGATAGAGTCAGCGACGATGGTCCTGCGATGTGAGGCAGCGAAGACGGCGAGACACGCCGCGGCGTGGGCCGCGGCGTGTCTCGCCGTCCTCGTCGCCGTCCTCGGCGGCCGGGCGCTCACCGCCGAGCCCGCCGCCGCCGCGCCGCCGTCGCTCTCCTTCAGCTCCGGCCCCGTGACCGTCCCCGAGCTGCGCGCCGAGGCGCGCCGCGTGCGTGCCGAGATCGAGCGCCTCGACCACCGCGTCGCCGTAGCGGTCGAGCGCTACGACCAGGCGGCCTCCGCTCTCGACGAGCTCACCATCGAGCTCATGGACATCCGCAGCGAGCTGGCGCTCGTCGAGACCAAGCTCGACCTCGCCCGCGACCTCCTCGCCTCGCGTACCCGTGCCATGTACAAGGGCGGCGAGCTCGGGCTGCTCGACATCGTCTTCGGGGCCGCCGACCTCAGCGAGATGCAGCGCCAGCTCGAGTTCTACCGCCTCATCGCCGACGCCGACGGCGACGCCGTCGCGGTCATCGAAGGTCTCGCCCACCAGGCCGCGGAGCTCGAGGTCCGCTTCGAGGAGCGTCGTCAGGCGGCGCAGGCGACCGAGCAGCGCCTCGAGGAGGAGCGCGCCATGGTCGAGGACGAGCTGGCGCGCCGCGAGGCGGTCCTGCGCGACCTCGACGGGCGCATCAAGAAGATCCTCGAGCGCGAGGCGCGCCGCGCCGCTGCCGAGGCGCGCCGGCTCGCGGCCAAGGCCGGCGTCGACCTCGACTCGCTCAAGGGCACCCCGGTCCAGCTCTCTCTCGTGCGCGAGGCGCTGCGCTGGGTCGGCAAGCCCTACGTCTGGGGCGGCGCCGACCCCCAGGTCGGCTTCGACTGCTCCGGGCTCGCGATGTACGTGTACGCCAAGCATGGGGTCAAGATGCCGCACGGCGCGACCCTGCAGGCGCGCATGGGGCGGCCGGTACCGCTCTCGGCCGTGCAGCCGGGCGACCTCGTCTTCTTCGGCACGCCGGCCTTCTACCACCACGTCGGCATGTACATCGGCCGCGGGCTCTTCGTCGAGGCCCGCGGGCGCGACTACGGCGTGGTCGTCAGCACCCTCGAGGGCCGCGGGTGCAGCCTGGCCTGCCGCTACTCGCCGCGCCTGCCCTAGCCGTCGCCCCCGCCCCGGCAGCCGGCCCTGTCGACGGACCGCCCGCACAGGGTAGACTTAGCGCATGGACGGCTGGACGCTTCTCATCGTCGGCCTGGCGGGCCTCGCCGTGGTGCTCGGCGCGTTCGCCTACCTCGGCGTCCGCGGCTACCACCTCGTCCGCCGCGGGATCGCCGTCTCGCGATCGATGGCCCCGCACGTCGCGCGACTCGACAGCGCCGGGCGCAGCATCGAGCAGCGCACGGCCCAGCTCGAGACTGACGCCGCGGCGCTCACCGCCAGCACCGCCCGCCTGCAGGAGAGCGTGGCCCGGCTGCAGATCCTCACGGAGGCCCTGGACGGCGGCTTCGCGCCCTACCGGCGCGTGCGCGACTACCTGAGCGGCCGGCGAAGCTGAGCGCGGGCCCCGGGCCCGGACGCGCCTGGGGCCGGCTACGTCCCCTCTCGGGCGCGACGCGGACCGAGACACGACGCCA
>JAZBOM010000395.1:0-5891 GCA_036351205.1 Thermoleophilia bacterium
CCAGGGCTGGGTGCGCGCGGTCGAGAAGGTCAGCTTCTGGGTCGAGCCCGGCGAGAGCCTCGGCCTCGCCGGCGAGTCGGGTTGCGGCAAGACGACCGCCGCCCTCTCGATCCTCAAGCTCCTGCCCGAGAACGGCAAGATCGTCTCCGGCGAGATCCTCTTCGACGGCAAGAACCTGGCCAAGCGCACCGAGTACGGCATGCAGAAGATCCGCTGGAAGGAGATCTCGATGATCTTCCAGGGCGCGATGAACGCCCTGAACCCGGTCACCGAGACGGGCAAGCAGATCGCCGAGCCGATCATCCTCCACGAGGGCATCTCCGAGAAGCAGGCCATGGTGCGCACCCGCGAGCTCTTCGATCTCGTCGGCATCAGCCAGAAGCGCGTCATGGACTTCCCCCACCAGCTCTCCGGGGGCATGCGCCAGCGGGCGATGATCGCCATGGCCCTGGCCTGCAACCCCAAGCTCGTGATCGGCGACGAGCCGACCACCGCCCTGGACGTCATGGTCCAGGCCCAGATCCTCGAGCTCATCGAGCGCCTCAGGCGCGAGCTCGACCTCTCCTTCATCCTCATCAGCCACGACCTCTCGGTGATGGCCGAGACCTGCGACAAAGGCGTCATCATGTACGCCGGCGAGGTCGTCGAGAGCGGCACCGTCGCCCACCTCTTCAACAACCCGCAGCACCCCTACACGCGCCAGCTCATCAAGGCCTTCCCCAACATCCACGAGCGCCGCGAGATGGTCTCCTCGATCCAGGGCGACCCGCCCAACCTCCTCGACCCGCCTCCGGGCTGCGGTTTCTCGCCGCGCTGCGACGCCAAGAGCGGCGCCTGTGTGAACGACCCCGAGACGGTCGAGGTCGAGTCCGGCCACTTCGTGCGCTGTCACCTGATGAAGAGGGGGGTGTCGTGATGGCCACCGAGACCAGCCCCACCGACACCCGGACCGTGCGCGACGTCACGGCCGACGGCGCCCGCGACAAGAGCCTCGCCGGGCGCATCGGCCCCGACGAGCTGGCTCGCGCCGAGGTCAAGGACGGCGTCCTCTTCGACGTCCGCGACCTGCAGGTCTTCTTCCCCATCCACGAGGGCTTCTTCAGGAGCATGGTCACGCGCAAAGGCGAGAAGCGCTACGTCAAGGCGGTCGACCACGTCTCCTTCCAGATCAAGCAGGGCGAGATCCTCGCCCTGGTCGGCGAGTCGGGGTGCGGCAAGACGACCACCGGGCGCACCATGCTCCGCCTCGAGGAGGCGACCGGGGGCGACATCCTCTACAAGGGCCTGCCGATGCGTGCCTTCTCGGGCAAGGCCCTGCGCGAGTACCGCAAGAAGGCGCAGATCATCTTCCAGGACCCGTACAACTCGATCAATCCCAAGCAGACCATCTTCGACATCGTCGCCGAGCCCCTCGAGGTCAACGGCGTGACGAGCTCCGAGCGCGAGAAGGAGGAGCGCGTCGTCAAGGCGATCAGCCAGGCCGGCCTGCGACCGGCGCAGGAGTACCTCTACCGCTACCCGCACGAGCTCTCCGGCGGTCAGCGCCAGCGCGTCTGCATCGCCGGCGCCACGGTGCTCGAGCCCGACATGATCGTCGCCGACGAGCCCGTCGCCTCCCTCGATGTCTCGATCCGCAACGACATCCTCAAGCTCATGGTCGAGCAGAAGGACACGCTCGGGGTGACCTACCTGTTCATCACCCACGACCTCTCGCTCGCCTGGGTGATCAGTGACCGCATCGCCGTCATGTACCTGGGGCGCATCGTCGAGATCGGCGACACCGAGGAGGTGGTCGCCAACCCGCGCCACCCCTACACCAAGGCGCTGATCAGCGTCATCCCGGTGCCCGACCCCCTCGCCAAGCGCGAGCACGTGATCCTCGCCGGCGAGACGCCGAACCCGGTGGACATCCCCTCGGGCTGCCGCTTCCACCCGCGCTGCCCCGAGGCGATCGACGCCTGCCGCGAGATCGACCCGCCCGACGTCAACGTGGGCGGCGACCACTACGCGGCCTGCATCAGGTTGAAGTGAGTGTGGCCCCGGGCCGGCGCCGCCCCTGCGGGAGCGGCGCCGGTCCGTGACGACGAAGCACCACCGTCGTCCATGCGGGTCGCGACAACGCGGGGCGTCCGCTGCGGGCGCACGAGAACACGAGAAGGAGTCCCGAATGAAGCGTCTGTCCGTCCTCGCGGCGGTCCTCGCCGCCGGCGTCCTGATGCTGGGCGCCGCCGCTCCCGCCACGGCTGAGTCCCCCTCCGCTTCGCCGGCCGCCGACGAGGCGATCTACCGTCTGGGGACGACCCAGGACTACGACGGCTTCAACCCGTTCAGCCACTGGGCGGGCATCACCTGGGACACCTTCCGTCAGTGCTACAACTTCCTCACCTGGTACGACGAGGAGTACCAGCCGGCCCCCGACCTGGCCGAGTCGTGGGAGGTCTCGGACGACAGTCTCGTGTGGACGTTCACCATCCGCGACGGCATGACGTGGCACGACGGCGAGCCGCTCACGGCCCGGGACATCGCCTTCACCTACAACCTGATCCTCGATCAGGAGCTGTACGCCTACCTCGACTACCTCGCCGGCGTCACCGAGGTCGAGGCCGTCGACGACACGACGCTCGTCATCACCTGCGACAAGCCCAACGCGGGCATGCTCGCGCTCTACATCCCGATCCTGCCCGAGCACATCTGGAGCAAGGTCCCGGCGGACGAGATCGAGACCTACGAGAACGTCCCTCTCGTGGGCTCCGGTCCCTTCCAGATGGTCGAGGCGAAGAAGAGCGAGTGGGTGAGGCTGGAGCCCAACCTCTCGTACCCGGAGGAGCTCGGCGGCCCGCCGAAGCTGGATGCCTTCTACTACATCATCAGCCAGAACATGGACTCGATGATCCAGGACTACAAGGCCGGCAACCTCGACGCGATCGTCGACTGGCCGGCCAGCCAGTTCGCCGACCTCGAGACTCAGCCCGGCACCCAGGTGGTCAAGGGGCCGGCCATCGGCTTCCACCAGATGGGCTTCAACTGCTGGGACAGCCCGAAGAGCAAGGGCAACCCGCTGCTGCGCGACGCCGCCATCCGCACGGCTCTGCACTGGGCGATCGACAAGGAGTCCATCGCCACCACGGCCATGGGCGGCGTCGCCACCGTCGGCACCTCGCTGATCTCGCCGGTGCAGGGCGAGTGGCACTACGACGTGCCCGAGGAGGACCTCATCACCTTCGATCCGGCTCGAGCGATGCAGCTCCTCGAGGACTCCGGCTACAGCGACCGCGACGGTGACGGCGTACGCGAGAACGCCGCGGGCGCGAAGCTCGAGTTCCGCATCACGGCCCTCAACGAGTACCCCGAGGACCAGGCCGCGGCCAAGAAGATCGTCTCCTACGCTCGCGACGTGGGGATCGCGCTCGAGCTGATCACCAAGGACGAGGGCGCCTTCAACGACGACTGGTACGACAGCTTCAACTACGACGTCTACCTGTGGAGCTGGGGCGGCGACATCGACCCGGGCTTCATGCTGTCGTGCTTCACCACCGGACAGATCGAGGGATGGAGCGACTGCCAGTACTCGAACCCGGAGTACGACGCGCTCTACATGCAGCAGCAGCAGGCCGTGAACCCGGACGACGCCGCCGACACGGCTCCGCGCAAGGCGGTCACCGACCAGATGCAGGCGATCCTGTACCGCGACAACCCGTACGTGATCCTCTGGTACAACGTCAATCTCCAGGCCTTCCGCACCGACACGTGGACCGGCTACCACATGGTCCCGCCTCAAGGGGAGGGCTCGCCGTTCTGGAACATGATGCGCGCCACCTACCAAGACTTGGAGCCCGTCTCGGGCGAGGAGGTCGACGAGGGCGGCTCGAACGCCTGGGTCTGGATCCTCGTCGCGCTCGTCGCGGTGGCCGTCGTCGTGGTGATCGTCCTGCGCGGGCGGTCGAACAAAGCCGAGGTCGAGTGAAGGCGCCGTCGTGCCTGCCGGCGCCGAGGCTGAGGAGCAGCCGATGAGGCCGCTCCTCGACCTGTGGCCGGACGAGGCCATCGAGGCCATGCACGCGGCGTCGCTCGTGCTCCTCGAGCGCGCCGGGGTGCGGGTCGAGTCGCCGGCCGCCCGTGACGCGCTGGTGGCGGCCGGCTGCACCGCCGAGGGCGAGCGCGTGCACGTGCCGCCGGCGGTGGTCGAGGAGGCCGTCGCCGCCTGCCCGCCCGCTTTCGTCCTCGCCGCGCGCGACCCCGAGCGCTCGCTGGCCGTCGACGGCCGGCCGGGCGTGACCTACGTACACAACATGGGCGGCGCGCGCGACATCGCCGACGCCCGTACGGGGGCGGGTCGCCGGGCGATGCTCCGCGACCAGATCGAGCTGACGCGGGTCATGCACCACCTGTCGTGCCAGCACATGGTCACCTCGCTGATCCAGCCCGGCGACGTGCCCGACGAGCTCGAGCCCCTGTACTCATACCTCGTGCTCGCGCACGAGACCGACAAGTCGGTCGGCGGCCCCGGGATCTCGCACCCGTTCCAGGCCCGCTACCTCCAGGAGATGGCCGTCGCCCTGACCGGCGCCGACGGCGGGGGTGGGGGATACCCCGTCGACCTCGCCTTCTCGCCGGTCAGCCCTCTCACCCTGGGCGGCGAGGTCACCGACACCCTCGTCGCGCAGGTGCGGCGCGGCGGCTTCGTGGTCGAGATCCTGCCCTGTCCGGCGATGGCCACGACGGCGCCGGGCTCTCTCGCGGGGGCCGTCGCGCAGCAGAACGCCGAGGTGCTCGCCGGCGTCGTCCTCACCCAGGTCGTGGCGCCCGGCACGCCGGTGTACTACGGGCCGCGGCTGAGCGCCGTCGACCCGCGCACCGGGGTCGTGGTCTCGGGTACGCCGGAGACCGGCATCGCCTCGATGGCGGCGACGCTGCTGGCGCGGCGGTACGGCCTCGCCTGCGACTGCTACGGCCCGACCAGCGACAGCAAGGTCGTCGACGCCCAGTTCGGCGTCGAGACGGCGCTCAACGCGGTGCTCGGCATGGCCGCGGCGCCGCGCTTCCTCTCCGGGGTCGGCGACATCCAGGCCGGCGTCGCGAGCTGCGCCGAGTCGCTGATCGTCGACGACGAGGTCCTGAACTACGTCGTCTATGCGCGCACGCCGCGGCCCTGGGACGCCGATGCCCTCGACGTCGAGGCCATGGTCGACGGCGTCCTCTCCGGCCGCGGCTTCCTCGGCACGAAGCACACGCGCCGCTACATCCGCAGCGAGTTCTGCACCCCCGCGGTCGGGTATCGCGGGGGTCTCACGGAGTGGCTCGCCGGCGGGCGCGCCGGCCTCGCCGACCTGGCCCGGGAGCGCGCCGCCGAGCTCATCGCGCGCGAGCCCGTCGGCCTGCCCGACGACATCGCCGCGGCGCTCTGCGGGCTCATCGACGCCGCCGCGCGCGAGATCGGCCTCGCCGAGTGGCCCGATCCGCGCCGCATCGTGGCGCCGCCGGCGTGAGCATCGCCTTCCCGCACATCGTGGCCCGAGGCAGCTACCGCGAGCTGGGCCGCGCCGTCGGCGAGGGCGCCCGCGAGCAGATCGCCGCCGCCGTCTCCTTCTACGAGGAGCACTTCGAGGCCATGGCCGGGGTCACGTTCACCGAGGCCGAGCGACAGAGCCTCGAGTACCTGCCGTACGTGAAGCGCCACCTCCCCCAGTACGTCGACGAGCTCGAGGGCATGGCCGAGGCAGCCGGGCTGCCCTTCGTGAAGCTTCTCGTGCCGAACTGCGCTGAGGAGTTCACCTGCCCGGCCGACGCCGACACCGGGTCGTCCCCGCACGGTGGGCAGTCCGCTGCCGACGCCGCGTCGCCGCCGCCCGGCGGCGCGCACTTCTGCACCGGCGTCGCGGTCAGCCACACCG
>JAZBOM010000396.1:0-3990 GCA_036351205.1 Thermoleophilia bacterium
CGGCCGCTGGTCTTCGCCAGACGCTTCAGCGGCCAACCGATGACGCCCGCCACGGGTGCGACGAAGTACTTCGAGAGCATGGCGACGGCGACGAAGATCAGTACTGCGCCGGCAGCCACGGCCAGAAGGCGCTGCGTCGTCGTTCCGACCCCGTACATGCCGTTGACGACTCCGGCGACCCCGAGGGCCGCGACGCCGGCGGCGATGTAGGGGCTGAAGCGCGAGAAGCGCGAGGGCGGCAGCGTCGCCCCCTCCTGCAGCGCGGCCACCGGCGGCACGCGCGTCGCGCGCAGCGCCGGCACCAGGGCGGAGAGGAGCGTGATGCCGATACCGACCGCCAGCCCGACGACGACGGTGCGCGGCTCCATGACCAGTCCGCTGAGCGGGATGTCCACGTCCAGCGCTTTCATCAGTGCGTTGACCCCGGCGGCGAAGCCGAGGCCGACGACGAGACCCACGACCGAGGCCAGCACGCCCATGGCGAGAGCCTCGCCGGCGAGGCTGAGGAGCACCTGGCGTCGCGAGGCGCCGAGAGCACGCAACATCGCGAACTCACGCCGCCGCTGGGTGACGGTCATCGTGAAGGCGTTGAAGATGATGAACGCGCCGACGAGCACCGCGACGCCACCGAGCGAGAGGAGGACGGGGTTGAGAAACGACCCGATAGCATCGCTGATCTCGGCGCTCTGGTCGGCGGCCGCCTGCTCGCCGGTCTTGACCGCCGCCTCCTCGGGCAACGCGGCGCGGATGCGAGCCGCCAGCTCCCCGGCGTCGACGCCCTCGGCGGCTTGAACGTCGATCTCGGAGACCCGGCCGGCCATGTCGAACCACACCTGGCCATCCTCGAGCGTCATGTTCAGCAGGATGGAGCCGCCGAGCGACGACTCGCTGCCGAAGGTGAAGACGCCCGAGACCGTCGTGTCGTAGGCGCCGGTGTCGCTGATGACGGTGATCATGGACCCGACGCCGAGGCCTTCGTCCTCGGCCAGGCCCTGGCTGATGCCGAGTTCGCCGGTGGCATCCGGAGGCGAGCCCCCGACGTAGGACGTGGCGCTCAGCTCGCTGGGCACGTACGAGAAGAACAGGGTGGGCGAGCCCCCGGTCTCCACGACCTCGCCGTCGACCGCGATGGCCCCCTGCCCCGCAACGTAGCCGTACGCCTCGCCGACTCCGTCGACGGCGCGCACGTCCTCGACCATCGACTCTGGCAGCCCCGAGAGCGCCTGGCTGAACTGGCTGGTGAACCCCGCCTTGCGCGTGATCGTGACGTCCGTGCCCGCGTAGGCCTCGGTGAAGATCTCGTCAAAGGCCCTGTCGATCTGATCGGTGAAGACGTACGTCCCGCTGATCATCGCCACCCCGAGGAGGATGGCCAGGGCGGTGAGGAAGGAGCGCAGCTTGTGCGCGACGAGGCTCCGCCACGCGATGCGGATCATCCCGCGTCCTCCAGCGACTTGATGACCTCGTAGATGTCGTCTCGCTCCATGTGCGCGCAATCGTGGACGATGCGGCCGTCCTTGAGGAAGAGGAGGCGATCGGCGATGGATGCGGCATGGGCGTCGTGGGTGACCATGACGATGGTCTGGCCCATGGCCTCGACCGAGCGCCGCAGCAGGCCCAGCACCTCGTCGCCGGTGCGCGAGTCGAGGTTGCCGGTCGGCTCGTCGGCGAAGAGCACCGCCGGCCGGCCGACGAGCGCCCGGGCCACGGCGACGCGCTGCTGCTGGCCGCCGGAGAGCTCGGCCGGCTTGTGGCTGAGGCGGTCGCCGAGCCCGACGGTGTCGATGAGCTGCCGCACCCAGTCCTCGTCGGCCTTGCGCCCGGCGATGGTCAGCGGCAGCCGGATGTTCTCCTCGGCATTCAGCGTCGGCAGCAGGTTGAAGGTCTGGAAGATGAAGCCGATCTTGTCGCGGCGCAGCTGGGTGAGCTCGCGCTCCTTCAGGTCGGTGATCTCCGTTCCGTCAAGGATGACGCTGCCCTCGGTCGGCTCGTCGAGCCCTGCCAGGATGTGCATGAGCGTCGACTTGCCCGAGCCCGACGGGCCCATGATGCCTGTCAGGTGGCCGCGGGCGAGGTCGATGTCGACGCCGCGCAGGGCCTCGACGGCGGCGACGCCTTCACCGTACGTGCGACGCACGCCGCGGGCGACGATGACCGCCCCGTCGGCGCCGAGCGCGGCGCCCCCGTCGCAGCCCTGTCGCGCCGCCTCCCGCGTGACCGCTGTCTCAGGCTGTGTGTCCATACTCGTCCTCCGTCTGACTCAGGCTCTGCCCGAGTGTCCCCTGTGCTCCTGTGCGATGCACGGGGGCGGCCGACCCGGAGAGGTCGGCCGCCCAGATCGTGCACGTGACGTTCGGTCTCAGGACGGCGGCGTCACCGGCTCATCCCCGGCCTCGTCGGGCGCGTCGGCCGCGCGCTCCTCATTGGAAGGAGTCTGCCCGCCCGCGCCGGCATCGACAACCTCGTCCGTGTTGACGTCTTGCTCGCCGGCCTCGCCCGCGTCCGGCGCCGCCGGGGGAGCCGCCTCGGGCGCTGCCTGCGGCGCGGGCTGCCACACCTGCGCCTGCGTAGCGGCCGTGGCTGCGTCGCCCTGCGGGACGGCGGCGCCTGACGGCTGGGTCGTCTGCGGTGCGGGCTGCCACACCTGAGCCTGCGTAGTGGCCGTGGTGGCATCGCCCTGCGGGACCGCGGCGCCTGACGGCTGGGTCGCCTGCGGCGGCCAGCCGCCGGGCTGCGCCGCAGGAGGCGGCGACTGCCAGGCCGGACCCGCGGGCTGGTACGGCGGCACTCCGCCGCCCGGCGGCAGCGGCGTGCCGGGGGGCACCGGCGCGCCGGGCGGCACGGCAGCGGCGGCGCGCCGGCGCCGCCGCCAGTCGCCGAACGCCATGAGGGAGGCGCCGATGCCGAAGAGCATCATGACGAGGATCAGCAGCCCGCCGAGGACCGGCACGGCCGACACGATCGAGGTCGCGACGACGCCGATCGCCATCGCCAGGAAGAGCTGGTTGCGGTCGCTGACGCGGCCGGCGACGAAGCGCTCGGCGATGAACGTGCCGACGCTGACGACGGCGAAGAAGTAGGCCAGCAGCAGGGTCGGGATCCCAGGGATCAGCACGAGCAGCCCGACCACGCTGATGACGAGCGCGACGATGATCAGCGGGGCGATCACGAAGAAGGTGAGGGCGCCCCAGCCGAGCGACGCGGCAGGCCGGGCCGAGAGCTGCCGCCCGACCGCTCTGATCTGGTTGGGCAGGAGCGCCGCCGCGACCAGACCGAGGACGAGGAAGACGAGCGTCATGAAGACCCAGCCGCCGAAGGAGAAGAACTGGCGGAACGGCTCTGCGGCGTTGGTGCCCACAGCCCAGCCGATCACCGAGCCGATGTCGTCGCCGCTGAACGTGCGGACGTCACCCGAGACCTCGGCGCCCGGCTCCTGAGTCACGTCGCCGCCGAAGGCGATGACCCCGTCTTCGCCGGGCGTGAGGGCCGTGCCGACGCGCGACGTGCCGGCAAACACGACGCGGCCGCCGAAGGCGACGACCTCCTCCGTCACCGCGCCTGAGATGTGCACGTCGCCGCCGAACGCCACCACCGGGCCCTCGACCGTGCCCTGCACGTCGACGTCGCCGCCGAAGACCACGAGGCCTTCGTAGGTCTCGCCCGGGGCGACCACCACGTCCTCCCCGAACCGCACGATGGCATCGTTCGTCTGCGCCACGGTCGCGGGGGCAAGGGGTGCGGCCACGGAGCTCGAGCTGTCGAGGGACGCGTCCGCCACGGTCGGGGCGACGAGGGATGTGCTCGCCGACGCTGCGGCCGGCGACCAGACGATGAAGGCCGCCACCAAGGCCAACAGGACGAGGATCGGAAGGAACTGCCTCCTGAGAGTCACGCGGTCCATGGGGATACCTCCACTCACTACGGACGGGTCGGGGCGTCGGGAGTCGGCGCGTCGGGGGTCGATGTGTCGGGAGTCGGTGGCGCCTGTTC
>JAZBOM010000397.1:0-7912 GCA_036351205.1 Thermoleophilia bacterium
GGGCCTCCACGCCGTTCGCGGCCGGCAACGAGGCCTTCCTTGACAGGTAGGGGGTGGCGCATATGATGAATCCACCCGGGTGGATGACCACGAACGCGGCCGGCCGACGCGCTGCCGGGTGGGTAGCGGCTGTCGCGAGGAGGGAGGAGTGCCCGCTGTGAGCACGATCATCACGCGGATGGGGGACGCCGCCACGGTCGAGATGACCGCCGACGAGTTGCGCCGCGACATCGTCGAGGGCTCGGAGGCCGCCGCCGCCAAGGGCAAGGTCCCCGTCCTCGAGGAGCGCGAGGTCGACTACCTGGTCGACATGTTCACCAGCCCCTCGCGCATCTGGGGGGTCGAGCGCGGCCATGAGGCGATCCTCACGAAGGACGGCTCGACCAACACGATCTGTTCGTCGCGGCTCTCGAGCGGCGTCTGCGCGCCGCTGAACCGCGAGGCGGCCGTGCGCCTCTTCGAGACGGCCTTCGCCTTCGACACGATGGAGGTCGGGCACACCGACTACTCGGTCAAGCCGGCCAAGTTCCTCGCCAGCCTCGAGGCGCAGCACCTCGACCTGCTGCAGCACGTCACCGTCCTGCCGCTCTTCTACGGCTTCATGCCGAACCTGGGCCTCTACTACCGGCCCGACGGGCCGTTCCCGAACCCGTCGGACCTGCTGCCGATGGGCAAGATCGACGAGGCGCGCGCGGCGCAGGAGGAGGCGCTCGAGGCCTGTCGCGAGGACGTCGTCTGGCTCAGCCGGCAGATGGTCGACGTCGCCGCCGACGGCGTCAACTACGACACCGTGGCTTCGACCGGCGACGCCGACTTCCTCGCGACGCTTCGCGCCTGCGAGGAGATCAGCTCGACCACCGACCTGCCGGTCGAGATCGGCATGGCCGCCGAGATGGTGCTCGGCTTCCACGGCGAGCTCGAGTACGACGGTGTACGGCTCGCCGGCCTCTGGCCCCACCAGCAGCTGAAGCTGGTCGAGAAGGCCGGCGCGGCGATCTTCGGCCCCGTGGTCAACACCAACACGCGCAAGTCGTGCGCCTGGAACGTCGCCCGGGCGGTGACCTTCGTGAAGGCGGTCACGGCCGAGGCGACGATCCCGATCCATCCCAACGTCGGCATGGGTGTCGGCGGCGTACCCACGTGTGAGGTCGTGCCCGCCGACATGGTCTCCCGCGCCAGCGCGGCGATGGTCGAGATCGGCAAGGCCGACGGGTTGTAGGTGGGCACGGGCGACCCCAGCGGCATGGGGCTGGCGCACGCTCTCGCCTCGTCGATGGGCGGCATCAAGACCACCGGAGACCTGGTGGCCCGGATGCAGCTCAACAAGATGAGGCTCCCGGAGGCGAAGCGCTACGTGGCCGACAAGCTCGGCGTCGGCCTCCTCGACCTGTCGGACTCGACGGTGATGCGCACCGTGCGCGAGGACCTGGACATCGGTGTCGTCACCGCCGTGCCGGGGCTCGCCAAGGGTCTCGAGGCCAAGGCGCGCATCGCCCAGCTGCTCGACATCCGCATCAACTGCGTCGAGCGCATGAAGGAGAAGATCGGCGCCCCACTACGGTAGCCCCCAGGCGCCCTGCCGGCGCCTCTCCCACCCCGACGCGGGTCCTTCCCCCTCCACGACCGGGGCCCCGTCGGTGGTCGCAGCCGCCCCCACCGCCCCTTTGGGGGCGGCTGCGACCCTCCCGAACGCCGACCGGAGGTGAGCCACATGAGACGTAATCCGCAGGCCGGGCGGCGCCGCTTCGGCGCCCTCAGCCTCGAGATGTTCACCGAGGACGAGCTCGTCGACATCCACCAGGCGACGCTGGAGGTCCTCTTCGACACGGGCGTGTTCGTCGAGGACGGCGAGGCGCGCAGGATCTTCGCCGCCGGCGGCTGTGCGGTCGACGACGAGACGAAGACCGTGCGCATCCCGCCGCACGTCGTCGAGGCGGCCGTCCGCAGCGCGCCGTCGACGCTGCTGCTCGCCGGGCGCGACCCGGCCAACGACTTCCTCATGGGGCCGGGGCGGGTCGGCTTCACCAACTTCGGCGAGGGCATCAAGGTCGTCGACGTCGAGACCGGAGAGCTGCGCGAGCCGACCAAGCAGGACGTCGGCGACTCCGCCCGCGTCGTCGACGCGCTGCCCGAGGTCGACGTCTACGAGCGGGCCATCGGCGCGCACGAGGTGCCGCAGTCCGTCGTGCAGCTGCACAACGCCGAGGCGGCGTTCACCAACACGAGCAAGCACGTCTTCATGGGCCCGGGCAACGGCGAGCTGCTCGGGCGCATCGTCGACATGGGGGCGGCGATCGCCGGCGGCATGGCCGCCTTCCTGCGCCGCCCGCTCATCTCGTTCATCACCTGCCCCGTCAGCCCGCTCAAGCTCGTCCAGGACACCTGCGAGATCATCATGGGCGCGGCGCGCACGGGCACGGCGGTGAACGTGCTCTCGATGGCGATGGCCGGCGGTTCGTCGCCGGTGACCCTCGCCGGCACGATCGTCACCCACAACGCCGAGGTGCTCGCCGGGGTCACGCTCTCGCAGCTGACGAAGGAGGGGGCGGCCGTCGTCTACGGCAGCTCGACGACCGCCATGGACCTGCGTCTGGCCGCGGCCTCCGTGGGCAGCCCCGAGTGCGCGCTCATCAACGCCGGCGTCGCCTGCCTGGCGCGTTTCTACCTGCTGCCCAGCTGGGTCGCCGGTGCGTAGGGCGACGGCAAGATCGTGGACGCGCAGTCCGGCCACGAGAAGACGCTCACGGGCCTTCTGCCGGCGTTGGCAGGCGCCAACCTGATCTACGGCCTGGGGATGCTCGAGTCGGGCATGACGATCGATTACGGCCAGCTGGTGCTGGACCACGAGTTCGCGCGCTTCATCAAGCAGTCGGTCGCCGGCATCCCGGTGAGCGACGAGACGCTGATGGTGGAGGAGATCAAGAAGGTAGGCGCCTTCGGCGACTTCCTCAGCCTCGACAGCACGATGAAGTACATGCGCGGGCAGTCGCAGCCCAAGTTCATCGACCGCCGCGTCAGGGACGAGTGGAAGGCGGCCGGCTCGACCGACGTCTACCGGCGCGCCCTCGACGAGGCGCGCCGGATCCTCGCCGAGCACCGGCCGCTGCCGCTGCCCGACGGGGCCGCCGACGAGCTGCGCCGCATCGTCGACGAGAGCGAGCGGGAGCTCGCCGCCGGCTGACGGTCCCCGCCTCCCGGGCGGCCGTTCCGCCGGCCCGCCTCACGCCCGCGAGCGGGCGCGATGCTTGCGCCCGCTCGCGGCGTGCGCGTAGAATCCTCGGACCATGTGTCGCACCGTCACAAGCGAGTCCGCCCGGGAGCCCCACATTGGGGTACGCGCCCGCGTCCTCCTCGGCGACCTGCTGCTGCTCCCCCTCCGGGGGGATGCGTAGACACCTGCCGGCCGCTGCGGCCACCCTTTCATCCGGTACCGACGCACCGACCTTCGCCGTGCCGTCACGCGACGCCGCGGGGGAAGTGAGGCTCTCGTGAGCACCACCCGTCACATCAGGATCTTCGACACCACCCTGCGCGACGGCGAGCAGGCGCCGGGCGCGAGCATGAACCGGGCCGAGAAGCTCGAGGTCGCGCGCCAGCTCGCCAAGCTGCGCGTCGACGTCATCGAGGCCGGGTTCCCCGTCGCCTCGCCCGACGACTTCGACGCGGTCCGGGCGATCGCCAAAGAGGTCGAGGGCGCGCGTGTGTGCGGCCTCGCCCGCGCCATCGAGAAGGACGTGCGCGTCTGCTGGGACGCCGTGCGCCACGCCGAGGCCCCGCGCATCCACACCTTCATCAGCACCAGCGCGGTCCACATGAAGTACCAGATCCGCAAGACGCCCGCCGAGGTCAAGGCCGACACGCGCGCCATGGTCGCGCTGGCAACCGAACTGGCCGCCACGCGCGCCGAGGCCGACGTCGAGTTCAGCGCCATGGACGCGAGCCGCTCCGAGCCCGGGTTCCTCGCCGAGGTGCTGGGCATCGCCGTCGAGGCCGGGGCGACGACGATCAACATCCCCGACACCGTCGGGTACGCGCAGCCGCTCGAGTTCGGCGACTTCATCCGCGAGCTCTACCGGCTCTGCCCGTCCCTTCACGACGTCACCGTGAGCTGCCACTGCCACGACGACCTCGGGCTCGCCGTGGCCAACTCGCTGGCCGCGGTGCGCGCCGGCGCGACCCAGGTCGAGTGCGCCGTCAACGGCATCGGCGAGCGCGCCGGCAACGCCTCGCTCGAAGAGGTCGTCATGGCGATCCGCACGCGCGGCGACTACTTCGGCGCCGAGACCGGGGTCAAGACGGAGGAGATCTCCCGCACCAGCCGTCTCGTCTCCAACGTCACCGGGTACGCGATCCAGCCCAACAAGGCGATCGTCGGGCGCAACGCCTTCGCCCACGAGTCCGGCATCCACCAGGACGGCATCCTCAAGGAGGCCTCGACCTTCGAGATCATGCGCGCCGCCGACGTCGGGCTCGCCGAGAGCGACCTCGTGCTCGGCAAGCACAGCGGCCGGCACGCCCTGCGCGCCAAGCTCGCCGACCTCGGCTACGAGCTCTCCGACGCCGAGCTCGACGAGGCGTTCCGCCGCTTCAAAGACGTGGCCGACAAGAAGAAGGAGGTCACACTGCTCGACCTCGAGGCGCTGGTCGGCGAAGAGATCCGCGAGCGCCAGGACCTCTTCACCCTGCGCAGCTTCGTGAGCCAGTCGGGGTCGGCGATCATCCCGACCTCGCAGGTCGAGATCGAGGTGCGAGGTCGCGTGCGTCGCGGCAAGAGCTTCTCCAACGGCACCGTCGAATCGGTGTTCAAGGCGATCGACGACGCCGTGCGCATGAAGGGCAGCCTCGCCGACTACCAGGTGCGGGCCATCTCCGAGGGCAAGGACGCCCTCGCCGAGGTGCGCGTCGCGGTGACCGTCGGCGGCGAGACCTACAACGGCCAGGCGGTCAGCTTCGACGTGATGGAGGCCTCGGCCAAGGCCTACGTGAGGGCGATGAACAACGCCGCGGGGGCGCAGGGGCGGGAACGCCTGGAGGCGCGCGCGGCGACGACGGCGAAAGGCAAGTGATGGCGCACACGATCACCGAGAAGATCCTCGCCCGGGCGGCCGGCCGCGACGCGGTCACGGCCGGCGAGATCGTCGAGGCCCAGGTCGACCTCGCCCTGGCCAACGACATCACCGCGCCGCTGGCGATGGACGAGTTCGAGAAGGCCGGGTTCACGGAGGTCTTCGACCCGGCCCGCATCGCCCTCGTCCCCGACCACTTCGCGCCCAACAAGGACATCAAGTCGGCCGCCCAGGTGAAGCGCATGCGCGAGTTCGCCCGCCGGCACGGCATCGAGCACTTCTTCGAGACCGGCCGCGCCGGCATCGAGCACGTGATCCTGCCCGACATGGGCCTCGTCGCCCCGGGCGACCTCGTCATCGGCGCCGACTCGCACACCTGCACCTACGGCGCCGTGGCCGCCTTCTCGACCGGCGTCGGCTCGACCGACTTCGCCGCCGCGATGGCCTGGGGCCGGGTGTGGCTGCGGGTCCCCGAGACGATCCGCTTCGTCTACCACGGCCGCCCGCCGCGGTGGGTCGTGGGCAAGGACCTGATGCTGCACACCATCGGCCTGATCGGCGTCGACGGCGCCCTCTACAAGGCGATGGAGTTCGCCGGCGACGCCATCCGGACGCTCTCCATGGACGGCCGCTTCAGCATGTGCAACATGGCGATCGAGGCCGGCGCCAAGAGCGGCATCGTCGGCTGCGACGAGAAGACGACGGGCTACCTCGAAGGCCGGCCCGAGGGCAGCCGGGCGCGTACGGCCGGCCAGGTCTTCGCGAGCGACCCCGACGCCGCCTACACGGAGGTCGTCGAGATCGACGCCGCCGCCGTGCCGCCGACGGTCTCGCGGCCGCATCTGCCGTCGAACACGGCGCCGGCCGCCGAGGTCGCCGACGTGCGCATCGACCAGGTCGTCATCGGCTCCTGCACCAACGGCCGGCTCGCCGATCTGCAGCAGGCCGCCGGTGTGCTGCGCGGCCGCCGCGTGCACCCCGACGTGCGCCTCATCATCCTGCCCGGCTCGCAGGAGGTCTTCCTCGCCGCGAGCCGCGACGGCACGATGCAGGCGCTGGTCGAGGCCGGCGCCGCCTTCTCGACGCCGACCTGCGGCGCCTGTCTCGGCGGCCACATGGGCGTGCTGGCCGCCGGCGAGCGCGCCGTCGCCACCACCAACCGCAACTTCGTCGGGCGCATGGGGCACCCGGAGAGCGAGGTCTATCTCGCCAACCCCTACGTGGCGGCGGCCTCGGCGATCGCCGGCCACGTCGCCACCCCCGACATGGTCGCCCCGGGCGCGGAGGGCTGAGCGATGATCTTCGAGGGCACGGTCCACAAGTACGGCCGCGACGTCGACACCGACGTCATCATCCCGGCCCGCTACCTCAACACGAGCGACCCCGCCGAGCTCGCCTCCCACTGCATGGAGGACATCGACGCCGGCTTCGTCGAGCGGGTGAAGCCGGGCGACATCATCGTCGCCGGCGAGAACTTCGGCTGCGGCAGCTCGCGCGAGCACGCGCCGGTGGCGATCAAGGCGGCGGGTGTGAGCTGCGTCGTCGCCGCCTCGTTCGCGCGCATCTTCTACCGCAACGCTTTCAACACCGGGCTGCCGATCGTGGTCTGCCCGGAGGCCGCGCGCGACGCCGAGGCCGGCGACCGGCTCCGCGTCGACGTCGTCGCCGGCCGGGTCGAGAACCTGACGAAGGGCGCGACCTACGCCGCCGACGCCTACCCCGAGTTCATGCGCGAGCTGGTCGAGAGCGGCGGCCTGCTGCCGTACGTTCGCCGCCGGGTCGAGAACGAGGGCGGCGCCTGAGCGGCGCGCGGAGCGCGCACAGAGACCGCACAGAGACGGAGACGGACCGACACAGGCCGACCGACAGAGACCGACCGACAAAGAACGACAGACAGACAGACAGACAGACAGACACAGACAGGGACACGCGCACCGACGTGGACACGGAGACGGTGCAGTCTCATTCGTCAGCAGAGAGAGGGATCATGGGGAGGACGTACAAGATCGCGGTGCTGCCGGGCGACGGCACGGGGCCCGAGGTGGTCGCCGAGGGGTTGAAGGTCCTGCAGGCCGCCGCCGCCAAGCACGGGTTCGCGCTCGACTTGACACACTACGACCTGGGCGGCGAGCGCTACCTGCGCACCGGTGAGATCCTGCCGGACGCGGCCGTCGACGAGCTCAAGGGCGTCGACTCGATCTACCTCGGCGCCATCGGCCACCCGGACGTCGCGCCCGGCATCCTCGAGAAGGGCCTGCTGCTCCGCCTGCGCTTCGAGCTGGACCAGTACATCAATCTGCGTCCCGTGCGCCTCTACCCCGGGGTCGAGACCCCGCTCAAGGACAAGGGCCCGAAGGAGATCGACTACACCGTGGTCCGCGAGAACTCGGGCGACGTGTACGCCGGCGGCGGCGGCATCATGATGAAGGACACCCCCCACGAGGTCGCCGTCCAGAACATGCTCTACAGCCGCGCCCAGGTCGACCGCTGCCTGCGCTGGGCGTTCGAGTACGCGCGCCAGCACGGCAGGAAGGCGCGCGGCACGGGCCCGGACAACACCCTCGGGCTGGTGGGCAAGACCAACGTGCTGACCTACGTCTACGACCTCTGGTTCCGCCGCTTCAACGAGATCGGCGAGGAGGACTACCCCGACGTCAAGCGCGAGTACTACCACGTGGACGCCACCTGCATGTGGATGGTCAAGAGCCCGGAGTGGTTCGACGTGCTCGTGACCGGCAACATCTTCGGCGACATCATCACCGACCTGGGCGCCATCACCCAGGGCGGGATGGGCGTCGCGGCCGGGGGCAACATCAACCCCGAGGGCGTCAGCATGTTCGAGCCCA
>JAZBOM010000398.1:0-3379 GCA_036351205.1 Thermoleophilia bacterium
AGGAGGCGGAGATCCGGCGCGCTCTCGCTGAACCGATCGGCGCGCCGCGCCTGAGTGAGCTGGCGGCCGGGGCCTCGTCGGCCGTCATCGTCGTCAGCGACGTGACCAGGCCATGTCCCTCGTACAAGTTCCTGCCGGCCCTGTTCGAGGAGCTGCGGCCGCTGCCCCCCGAGGCCGTCACCGTCGTGTTCGCCCTCGGCGGCCACCGGCCGCACACCCCCGCCGAGCAGCGGGCGCTGGTGGGTGAGGAGGTCGCGGCGAGCGGCGTGCGTCTGCTCGACCTCGACCGCGACGACTGCGTCCCGGTCGGCACGACGAGCCGAGGTACGCCGCTCGCCGTCTTCCGCCCCTACCTCGAGGCCGGTCTGCGCGTCTGCACGGGGAACATCGACTACCACTACTTCGCCGGCTTCTCGGGCGGCGCCAAGGCCGTGATCCCCGGAATCTGCACCTACGACACGATCCGCGCCAACCACGGGATGATGCTGCACGAGTCGGCCAAGGCCGGGGTGCTCGAGGGCAACCCCGTGCGCGAGGACCTCGACGAGGCCGGCGGCCTGATCGGCATCGACTTCCTCTTCAACGTCGTCCTCGACGAGGAGCGCCGCGTGGTGCGCGCCGTGGCCGGCGACTACCTCGCCGCGCACCGCGCCGGCGTCGCCTTCTACGACGCGCGCTGCGACCTGCGCGTCGACCAGGCCGCCGACGTGGTCGTCGCGTCGCCCGGCGGCACGCCCAAGGACATGAACCTGTACCAGGCCCAGAAGACCCTCGACAACGTCGCCGGTGCGGTCCGCGACGGCGGGGTGATCGTGCTCGTCGCCCGCTGCGAAGAAGGACTCGGCAACGCCGTCTTCGAAGAGTGGATGACGGGCATGCGCGCCCCGCGCGACCTCGTCGACCGGATCCGCCGTGAGTTCGTGCTCGGCGGGCACAAGGCGGCGGCGATCGCGGCGCTGCTGGGGCGCGTCGACCTTCACGTGGTGTCCGATCTCCCGGACGACCTCGTGAGGGCCATGCACATGACACCGTTCGACGACGTGGGTGCGGCGGTCACGGCCGCCGTGGCTCGCGCCGGCCGGGACGCGCGGATCCTGGTCATCCCGCACGGAAGCCGGGTGACCGCGCGCCGGGGGCCCCGAGAGGACAGGAGTACAGGATGAGCTCACTGCAGGACGAGGCAGAACCGGCGCTCGGCATCCCCGTCGAGAACCCTCTGTCGAGCCTCCCGGTCACCGCGCAGAAGATCCTCAGCGCGGCGCGGAAGCTCCTGGTCGAGAAGGGCTACGACGCCGTGACCCTCGAGAAGGTGGCCGCCGAGGCCGGGGTCAACAAGGCGTCGATCCGCTATAACTTCGGCAACAAGGCGGGGCTCGTGGCGAGCGTCGTGGACTCGGTGATCCACGAGGAGTTCATCCACGGGGCCGAGACCCTGGCTGCGGTGCCCACGGACGACCGCGTGCGCGCCCTCGTCGACGGCAAGCGCCACCTCCTGACGGCCACCGACCGGCTCCAGGGACTCTTCGACATCCTGCCGCACGCGCTGCGCGACGAGCTCCTGCGGCAGCGGATCTGGAGCAGCTACCCGTGGTGGGCCGAGCAGAACCTGCGCCTGCTCGGCCTCGAGCACGCCGAGGCGGACGCGTGTCCCGAGGAGCTGGCCGGGTTGGGGTCCCTCATCTCGGCAGTCGTCGACGGGCTCGCCGTGCAGTCCCTGCTCGAGCCCGAGGCCTTCGACGTGGACCGGCCGCTGCGGGCCCTCGAGTTCCTCATCGACGCGGCGATGCCGCAGTTGAAAGAGATGGCGGCAGCGGCCGGCGACGGCGTGGATCTCGCGCGTCGGCCGTAGGGCCGGCCCCGTCCGTCAGCCCGCCGTGTAGCCCCCGTCCACGGGGAGGACGACGCCGGTCACGTCCGAGGCTTCCCTCGAGGCGAGGAAGAGGACCGCGTCCGCGATCTCGCTCGGCCGGGCGAGCCTGCCGAGCGGCACCGTCGCCGTGAGGGCGGCCTCGAAGGCCGCCGGGTCTTCGTGCTCGTCGATCCATGTGCGCATCATGGGCGTCTCCGTCGCGCCGGGCGCCACCGCGTTCACCCTGACCGTGGGCGCGAGCTCGAGGGCGGCGCTGCGCGTCAGGCTGATCAACGCCGCCTTGCTGGCCCCGTAGACGGCCATGCTCCGCACGCCGACCACGCCGGCCCGGGAGGCGAGGTTGACGATCGCACCCGCCGGCGACCCCTCCCGGGCGGCGGGTGAGGCGGTCATCGTGCGCGCCGCCGCCTGCAGCATGAGGAGGGCCCCGAGGAAGTTGACCTCCATGACCCGCCGTGAGAACTCGGGGTCGGAGTCCAGCAGATGCACCCCCGAGTAGTCGATGCCGGCGTTGTTGACCAGCACGTCGAGCCCGCCGTAGCGCTGCACCGCGGTCTCGACGGCGCGCGATGCGGTCTCGGGCACGGTGACGTCGCCCGCCACGAAGACGGTGCGCTCACGTCCCAGCTCCTCGGTCAGCGACGCCGCCCTCTGCTCCTCGTCGGGGAGCCCCACGATGACCTGCCGGGCGCCCTCCTCGGCAAAGCGGTGCGCCACGGCGGCGCCGATCCCCGAGGCTCCGCCGGTGACGATCGCCACCTGCCCGGCCAGCCGTCCGCCGCCGATCCGCTGCTCGTCGTCCATCACCGGCCTCCCGTCGCGTCGGTGCGGCAAGGCGCTCACGTCTCCTCCAGCTCGATGAGCGCCCCACGGTCGGCCGGTCCGGCGAGCCGCGCGTACACGGCCAGCAGGCCGGGCGGGACGTCGTCGGGTGGGCGCGGCCGCCACGCCGCCCGGCGGCGTGCGAGCTCCCGATCGCTCACGTTCAGGACGAGCGCCCGCCCCGGGGCGTCGATCGTGATCTCGTCGCCGTCGCGGACCAGTGCGATCGGGCCGCCGAGCGCGGCCTCAGGGACGACGTGGCCGACGAAGCAGCCGTTGTTGGTGCCGGAGAAGCGACCGTCGGTGACGATGGCGGCCGAGGCGCTGAGGCCGCGCGCCGCCAGGTACTTCATCGGCGCGTACATCTCCGGCATGCCGGGCCCTCCCCGGGGACCGACGTAGCGGATGACGACGACGCTCCCGCCCTGCACGTGTCCGCTCAGGATGGCCGCGTTCGCCTCGCGCTCGGTGTCGAAGCAGAGCGCTCGACCGCTGAAGACCTGCATGCCGGCCGGGAACGCCGCCGGTCGCGTGATGCCGCTGCCCGGCGCGAGGTTGCCGCGCAGCACGGCCAGCCCTCCTCCGCCGAGCCAGGGGTCGCGCAGCGGACGGATGATCGCGTTGCCCGGCGGCGCCGGCGCCGCGGCCTCGAGGTGGTCGCCGAGGCGACCACCGGCGACCGACGGG
>JAZBOM010000399.1:0-3542 GCA_036351205.1 Thermoleophilia bacterium
GGGCGACGGCGGGCGCAGCACGCCGCCGTCGCGGGTCGTGCCGCCGGCCTCAGTCTCAGGGCCGGTCGTCATCATCCATCTCCCCGGTCTCGTCGGGCAGCGTCTCTCGGGCCTCGGCGACCGCCGCATCCCCGTTCTTGCCGTCTTGGTCTCCGAGGCCCGGCTCGTCGGCCGGGCCGAGGCGGAAGCGCGCGTACCGCCCGGCCATCTCCGCCGTGAGGCGCGCCTCGACGAGCACGCCGCGCTCGGTGTGGTCCTCGCGGATGTCGGCGGCGACGCCGTGCAGGCGGTGCAGCTCGCCGGCCTCGTCGTACGGGATCAGCAGGCGCACGCGCTCGAGGGTGCGGTCGAAGAACGCGGCGAGGCGCTCGCGCAGCTCCTCGAGGCCCTCGCCGCGCGCCGCGGCGACGAGCACCGCCTCGGGGTAGAGCGCCCGCAGGCGCCGGCGGCGGCCCTCGTCGACGAGGTCCACCTTGTTGAGCACGGTGAGACGGGGGGCGCGCGAGCCGATCATGTCGAGCACCTCGGCGACCGTCTGCTCGCGCACCGCGATCTCGCTCGCCTCGAGGCTCGCGTCGGCGACCACGACGACGATGTCGGCGAGCGTCGTCTCCTCGAGGGTCGAGGCGAAGGCGTCGACGAGCTGGTGCGGCAGCTTGCGGATGAAGCCGACCGTGTCGGTCATGACGTAGTCGCGGTCGCGGTGACGGAAGGTGCGCGTCGTCGGGTCGAGGGTCTCGAAGAGGCGGTCGCGCACGGCGACCTCGGAGCCCGTGAGAGCGTTGAGGAGCGTGGATTTGCCGGCGTTGGTGTAGCCGGCGAGCGCGATGAGGGGCACCCCGCTGTGCAGGCGGCGGGCGCGCTGCGTGCGCCGCGTCTGCGCCATACGCTCGATGCGCTGGCGCAGCGTCTGGATGCGCCGCCGGACGACGCGGCGGTCGACCTCGAGCTTGGTCTCGCCGGGGCCGCGCATGTCGACCCCGGCGCCGAGCCGCGAGAGCACGAGGCCCTTGCCGCGCATGCGCGTGAGCTCGTACTCGAGCTGGGCGAGGTGGACCTGCAGCGTGCCCTCGAGCGAGTGCGCGTGCCTGGAGAACACGCTGAGGATCAGCTCGGTGCGGTCGAGCACGTCGACGTCGAGGACGTCGAGGACGGCCGCAACCTGGGCGGGTGTCAGGTCGTCCTCGCAGACGGCGACCGTGGCGCCGGTCTGCTTCACGGCCGCTTTGAGCTCGTCCATCTTGCCGCGCCCGAGGTACGAGTGCGGGTGGGCGTGCTCGCGGTGCTGGACGACGTCGGCGAGCCATTCGATGTCGGCCGAGCGCAGGAGCTCCTTGATCTCGGCCAGGGGTTCGTCGGTCGACGCGTCGCTGCCCGGCGGCAGGACGGCGAAGACGACGGCCCGGGGCCGCTCCGTCGCTGTTGCCTCGCCGCTCACGGGACCCTAGAGACGGACCCGCTCCTCGATGCGTCGCACGGCCTCCTCGAGGCGCTCGTCGGCGACGGTCAGCGAGAGGCGCACGTAGCCCTCGCCCGAGGGGCCGTACGCGGCGCCCGGCGAGACGATGACGTCGGCCTGCGACAGCACGAGGTCGGCGAAGCTGCCCGAGGTGTGCCCGGCGGGCACCGGCGCCCAGAGGTAGATGGTGCCCTTGGGAGAGGCCGCCTCGAGCCCGACACGGCGCAGCGCCGGCACGAGCAGGTCGCGCCGGCGGCGGTAGACCTCGCACATCTCGCGCACGCAGTGCTGGGGACCGTCGAGGGCCGCCGCGGCGGCACGCTGCACGGCGCCGAACATGCCCGAGTCCATGTTGGTCTTGAGCCGCCAGAAGGCGTCGACGACCTCGGTGTTGCCGACGACGGCGCCGGCGCGCCAGCCGGTCATGTTGTAGCTCTTGGAGAGCGAGAAGAGCTCGACGCCGACCTCCTTCGCCCCCGGCGTCTCGAGGAAGCTCGGGGCGACGTAGCCGTCGAAGGTGATGTCGGCGTAGGCGTTGTCGTGCACCACGATGAGGTCGTGGCGGCGGGCGAACTCGACGAGCCGGGCGAAGAAGTCGTCCTCGATCACGGCGCCGGTCGGGTTGTTGGGGTAGCCGACGAAGATGAACTTCGCCGCCGCGAGCACCTCGGCCGGGATCGCCTCGAGGTCGGGCTGGAAGCCGAGCTCGGCGCGCAGCGGGAGCGGCACGGCGCGGCCGCCGGCGAGCAGCGGCCCCGTGGTGTAGACGGGGTACCCGGGGTCGGCGGCGAGACAGACCTCGTCCTGGTCGAGCAGGGCGAGGCACATGTGGGCGATGCCCTCCTTGGCCCCGAGGAGCGGCATCACCTCGGTCTCGGGGTCGAGGGCGACGCCGAAGCGCCGGCCGTAGTAGCCGACGACGGCGTCGCGGAAGCCGCGCTCGCCGCGGTTGCTCGGGTACTGGTGCGTCGCCGGGTCGGCGGCCGCCGCGGCCAGCGCGGCGACGATGTGCGGCGGGGTCGGCAGGTCGGGGTCGCCGATGCCGAGGCTGATGATGTCGGCGCCGGCGGCACGCCGTGTGGCGACCTTCCGCTCGATCTCGGCGAAGAGGTACGGCGGGAGGCTCGCGACGCGGGTGGAGAGACGCATGGTGACCGCCTATTCGAGGTGTCGGAGGAACTCGCGGGAGAGGTCGCCGTGGTAGATCTCCTCGGCGGGCCCGGTCATGAAGACGCGCCAGTCGGGCCGGACCTCGACCTCGAGCGACCCGCCCGGGAGGTCGACGGTGACCGGCGAGACGCAGCGCCCGGTGCGCACGAGGGCGACGGCCGTGGCCGTGGCGCCCGTGCCGCAGGCCCGCGTCTCCCCCACTCCGCGCTCCCAGACGCGCACCTTGGCGCGGTGCTCGTCCTGCACGACGACGAACTCGATGTTCGCCTTGCGCGGGAAGTACTTGTGTTCCTCGAGCGCGGGGCCGAACTCGTGCACCGCGGCGAGCTCGAGCGGCCACGGCGAGGTCACGACGGCGTGCGGATTGCCCACGTCGACGAAGGTGAAGGTGAAGCTGCGGCCGGCGGCCTGGATCGAGGCTTCGACGGCTTCGCCGTCGAAGCCGGCCAGCTTGTCGCCGCCGAAGCGGGCCACGCCCATGTCGACGGTGACGCTGTAACCGTCGCCGAGACGGGGCACGATCTCCCCCGCCCCCGTCTCGAGCACGACCGTGTCGCCCTCGAGCAGGCCCTCCATTTGAAGCTTGCGCGCCACCATACGCACCCCGTTGCCGCACATCTCGGCCTCGGAGCCGTCGGGGTTGAAGATCTGCAGCTTGAAGCGGTCGACCCCCGTGCGCGGGCCGACGACGAGGATGCCGTCGGCGCCGATGCCGAAGTCACGGTCGCAGAGCAACCGCACGCGGCCGGGGGTGAGGTCGAAGGGGATCTCCTCGCGGTGCAGGACGATGTAGTTGTTGCCGAGACCCTGCCACTTCGAGAACTGCATCTTCCCCGGACCCTGCCACGTGGACGCCACGCTCGACCTCCCTGATTGTGCGGAAACGATGAGGCCCGCCCCCCGTCGGAGGCGA
>JAZBOM010000400.1:0-3109 GCA_036351205.1 Thermoleophilia bacterium
CTCGACAGCAGGCGGGTGAGCACGGCCATCTGGGCGATGCCGATGACCACGACCAGCGCCGTGGAGAGCGAGGTCCACTTGACCCCGCGTGCCGCCTGCTCGCGCAGCGAGCTCACTGCGGCGCGACGCCCGAGGTCAGAGACCCCTGGGCGGGGCCGCGGCCGGTCACCCGGCGCAGCAGGCGCCAGGTGCGCACGCCCAGACCGCGCTCGCAGCGAAGGACGGGGCAGGAGAGCGGCTGCGCGCCGAACCGGCGCTTGAACTCCTCGACCCCGGCGAGACCCTTGCTGGGGTTGAAGTCGAACCACTCGGCGCCGCGCGCGCAGGCGTCTTCCATGGCGGTGAGGAAGACCAGCGGCATGGGGTGCCGCTCCAGGGCCTCCTCGAACACGGCCGCGTGCCAGCAGGCCACGTGGCGCGGCGCGTAGAGGCAGAGAAGGCCGCCGAGCACTTCGCCCTCGGCCTCGGCGACCCAGAGCCGGCACCAGTCGCCGGCACGGCGCTCGAACTCGTCGAAGAGCCCGGCGCCGTGCCCCTCGGCCGTCCCCCAGCGGCGCCGCGAATCCTCGTAGGCGGCGACGTACGCCGCCCAGTCGTCGTGCGTCGCCGCCGGACGCACGACGACGCCCTCACGCTCGGCCCTGCGCGCCGCCCGGCGGTGCCCGTGCGCACACGCCCTGTGCAGCTCGTCGTAGCCGCAGCCCAAGGCCACGGCGAGGGTCTTGTCGGGCTCGTACGACCATTCGTCGGAAAGCCGCGACGGCGCAGCGGCGAAGGGGTTCATGCGCCAGGTCACGCACCCGAGCCGCTCGCGGACGAAGGCACAGAGCGCCTCGACGTGGCCGGGATCGAGAGGGCCGGGGCAGAGCCAGCCCCCGTAGGTCGTCATCGGCGAGCACCACCAGCGGCTGACGAGCCCACCGAGGACGCGCTGGCGCGACAGCGGCAGCACCGCCTCGAGCCCGTCGTCGAAGCGCACCAGGCGGGCGTCGGGGTGCAGCTCGCTGGGGCCGTACGTCGCCCAGACCTCAGCCCAGGCGCGCGACTGGAAGTACGTCGCGGTGGCGCAGGAGACCCAGTGCCGGTCCCACTCGTCGGCCGTGGCCGCCCGCATCTCCTCGATCGTCGCCTGCATCGCCCCCCTGCTGATCGCCCGTCAGTCTCGTAGTCTACCGCGCCGCTCCCCATCGCCGGATCACCCCGGGAGAGCCACTTCTCGCCGCGGGCTCATGCGCGATCGCACCGCGCCACTCGTCGTCGCCACAGACAACACCTGCGCCGTGAGCGCTCTCATGCCGGCGCACCCACTGCCGATGCCAACACCGATCCAGGAGCGGGGAAGGCGAGCGAGCCACGTGAGGTGTGACGCCGTGATCAGTCGAGATGGCGGTCCCGACCGCGGTCTCCGGCCCGGCGCACGCGCCTTCTCCCCGACAGCAGGGAGTGCCTCAATGGCTTCACGCCGCGTCCCCCGCCTCAGCGCCGCCTTCGCCCTCGCCCTCCTCGTGCCGCTGCTCGTCCTCTGCCTCCTCGCGCTGCCCCCGATCGCCGCGGCCGACGAGTTCACCGAGGTCGAGATGGTCCAGCTTGCACAGGACTGCTCGACCAGCGCCTCGTCCGCGCTGCGCGACCACCAGCCCTGTGAAGCAGTGGACGGGGCGAACCTCACCCGCTGGGCGGCGATCTCCCTGCGCTTCCCGCAGCGCTGGGAGCTCGACCTCGGCGAACCGCACCATGTGGTCAAGTCGACCACGTCGTGGCTGCGGTTCGCCGTCAGCCGGAAGTACTTCTACAAGATCTACGGTTCGCTCGACGGCGAGACGTGGACGCTGCTCGCCGACCGCAGCAAGCGGTCCGCCTACAACGTGACCAACGACTATTTCGACGCCGTTGTGCGCTACGTCAAGGTCCGTGTACTCCGCTCGACCGTCGGGCGGGCCGGCATCAAGGAGTTCCGCCTCGTCGGCGACCCGGCCCCCGCCGACACGACCACGACCGCCGCGCCCCCCGAGCCGAGCGACACGCCGACCACCACCGGCGTGGCGAACCGCCTCATTCTCACGGACGACGACGTCGCCGCCGTGCGGGCCCAGGTCGCGACGCCGGGGAGCGTCGAGGGCGCTGCTTGGGCGTACTTCCGCGACGGCAAGGTCGCGGCGGCCATGGCCGCCGCCCCCAACGTCGACCCGGGGCCGACCATCGCCTTCGCCTACACCAAGCTCGACACCGACTCGCGGTATGCGCGCAACCTGGCGATCGCCTACGCCGTCACCGGTGACTCCCGATATGCAGCGAAGGCCGCGCAGTTCGTCGTCGCCTGGGCGAAGGGCAACACGCCGGCTTCGTACTCGTACACCGGTGACTACCAGGGCGGCTACCACCAATCGTACGGCGCTTTCAGCTTCGCGTATGCCTACGACCTGACGCGCGACTCGGGGGCGTACGACGATGCCGGGCACACCGCCGCGAAGGCATGGTTCCGCACCTGGGCGAGCGTCATGAAGGGCTACCAGGACAACTGGGCGAAGGACTGGGTGTTCAGCCAGGAGGCCGACGGCGACTGGCGCCTGTACGAGTGGACCTCGAACCCGCTCGGTCTCCGCTACAGTCGCTACGACCAGTACATGGGCTGCGACACCACGCTCGCCCCCATGTCGGCCTGGCTCGCCGCCGCCATCGTCAGCGACGACGCGACCTCCCTCACGACCCTCTTCTCGAGCACCTACAAGCTCAACGTCCCCGAGTGCCTCCATCGCTCGTGCGCGCCCCGCAACGACGGCGACGGCCGCGCCACGAAGCCCGCCCCGCAGTGCCTCATCAAGTCGAAGGGGTACTACGACAACCCCGAGCGCGGCGGCAACCTCGACTACATGAGCTACAACGCCCGGCTCGCGACGATCCTCTATCAGATGACCGCCAACCTCGGGCGCGCGACCTCGACCATGCGCACCGAGCTGCGCACGAGCTGGCTCTACCTGTCGAAGTTCGCCGGGCCGGCCTACGAGCCGCCGGTCGCGCCCAACGACCTCATGCACTGGGACATCTACCTGGCGCGCATGCAGATGGCGCTGCACGTGTACGGCGATGCCGAGTTCCTCGCCGACGTCAC
>JAZBOM010000401.1:0-2211 GCA_036351205.1 Thermoleophilia bacterium
CTGAAGGGGTGGCGGGGGCGGCGATCGCCGCCCCCGCCGCCCCTTCAGGCCTCCCGCGTCAGGTCACGGCGCGGGGGCGTACGACATGAGCTGGAACCGGGACGCCACGTACTCGGGCGTCGAGCCGCTGCGGTCGATGACCCCGCGGGCCATCACCGTGCACCCGGTCGTGACGTTGCTCAGAGGGATGACCCTGGACCCGGGTGGCGGGACGCACTCGATGACGGCGACGCCTTCGGGCAGGGTGACCGACATGGTCTCCCCGGCGCGTACGAGGTCCTTGACGTCCTTGGTCCCGGTCGTCGGCAACAGGAGAACGTGGTTGCAGCCGTCACCGGCCGCGATGTACTGGACGACGCCCTCGAGCATGAACTGCGAGCGGTCGCCGTCCGACCCGCCGATCCCGGCCGCGGCCACGGGGACCAGCACCGCGGCGAGCACGGCCACCAGGGCCACCACCATCCAACGCTTCATCAGGACCTCCTTAGGGGTCCCGAACGGCCCGCACCGCATGAGGCATCCGTGCACTCTCTCGGCGGGTGCGGGGAGCGGCATGATACCCCCCGCCGCCAAAGCCTTGTCGCCGCTGAAGACACTTCAGTGGGTTCGCCGCCACAAAAAGGTTCGTCAGGGCTGCCAACGCGGCGTCGGCCGCGGCCCCGTCAGCGCGGAGCGGCGGCGGGGCCGCGGCGGTCCACGAAGCTCGTGGCGGCCGCCCCGAAAAGAGGTGGCGCGTCCCGGCCGCCCCTTGTAGCATGACCGCGGCGCAAGGGCCGGTAGGGAAAGGAGCCCTCGTGAAGCTCAGCCTCGTCCCCAAGGACCAGGACTACTTCCGCATGTTCTCGGAGCTGGCCGCGACGCTCGACGCGGCCGCCAAGGAGCTCGTTCGCCTCATGGCCGACTACGGCGACGCGAAGGCGATCAGCGCCCGCATCCTCGAGCACGAGCACGTCGGCGACAAGATCGTCCACGACATCGTCAAGCGGCTGAACCGCTCGTTCATCACGCCCATCGACCGCGAGGACATCTACGACCTCGTCGCCACCATGGACGAGGTGCTCGACAACATCGAGGCGGCCGCCGACGCCATGCTCCTCTACCGGGTCGTCGAGCCGACGGTGTTCGCGCGGCGCCAGGCCGACGTCATCGCCAAGGCCACCGCCCTCCTCCACCAGATCATCGACGACCTCGAGAAGCGCACCGACCTGATGGAGCGCGTCATCGGCGTCAACAGCCTCGAGAACGAGGGCGACCGCATCGTCCGCGACGCCATTGCCGCGCTCTTCGACGACGACATGGACGCGCGCGACGTGATCAAGTGGAAGGACATCTACGAGATCCTCGAGTCCGCCATCGACGAGTGCGAGCACGTCGCCAACGTCATCGAGAGCATCGTCCTGAAGCACGACTGACGTCGCCTGCCGGTGGTCCTCCTCCTCCTCACCCTTGCCCTGAGTCTGGGGTACGCGTACACCAACGGCTTCCACGACACCGCCAACGCGATCGCCACCTCGGTGTCGACGCGCGCCCTCTCCCCCCGCGTCGCCGTGCTGATGGCGGCGGTCGCCAACCTGATCGGCTCGCTCTACAGCACCGAGGTGGCGAAGACCGTGGGCAAGGGCATCGTCGACGTCACCGGCGGCGTGAGCCTCGAGCTCGTGTTCGCCGCCGTCTTCGGGGCCGTGGCCTGGAACCTCATCACCTGGTACTTCGGGATCCCCTCGAGCTCGTCGCACGCCCTCGTGGGCGGCCTCGTCGGAGCCGCCCTGATCGAGGGCGGCTCCGAGATCGTGCAGTGGGATCAGCTCGTCACCAAGGTGATCCTCCCGATGATCAGCTCCCCGATCGCCGGCTTCATCGTCGCGTTCTTCGTCATGACCGGCCTCATGTGGCTCGTGCGCCACTGGAGGCCGACGCGCGTCAACCGCTGGTTCCGCGGCCTGCAGGTCGTCTCCGCGGCCTGGATGGCCTTCGCCCACGGCCGCAACGACTCGCAGAACGCGATGGGCGTCATGACCCTTGCCCTGCTGGCCTACGGGGCGATCCCCACGTTCGAGGTCCCCACCTGGGTCATCTTCACCGCGGCCGCGGCGATCGCCTTCGGCACCTACTCCGGCGGGTGGCGCATCATCCACACGCTCGGCTCGCGCGTCATACGGCTGACGCCGCTCCACGGCTTCGCCGCCGAGACCACCGCCGGTCTCGTGATCC
>JAZBOM010000402.1:0-4842 GCA_036351205.1 Thermoleophilia bacterium
GTCGACGTCGTGACGCGCTGCAGTGCGGCGATGATCGAGATCGGCAAGGCCGACGGGTTGTAGGTGGGCACGGGCGACCCTGCCGGCATGCACCTGGCGCATCTGCTGGCCTCGTCGATGGGTGGCATCCGGGCCGCGGGAGATCTCGTGGCGAGGATGCAGCTCAGCAAGAAGATGAGGATCGACGACGCCAAGAAGTACGTGGCCGACAAGCTCCACGTGACGCCGCTGGACCTGTCCGATCCGACGCTGATGAGAGGTCTCAGGGAAGAGCTCGACATCGGCACGATCACGGGTGTCCCGGGCATCGCCAAGGGCATGGCCGCCAAGGTGCGCATCGCCGAGCTCCTCGACATCGAGATCAACAGCGTCGAGCAGTTCAAGAAGAAGACCGGTCTGGTCGCGGGCGAGAAGCAGTTCCACTGACCGGTCCCCAGTCCCCCTCGGCGCGCGGAAGGCGGCGGGGGCGATGACATCGCCCCCGCCGCCGGCGCCATCCGCGCGGCCCCGCCGCGAGCCGGCGGGGCCGCCGCGGCGGGATGTCGTCATGATCGACTTCGACGGCGTCGTCGTCGACTCCCTCGACGCGTTCGCCGCCGCCCTGGCCGCGGCCTGCGAGGAGCGGGGCATCGCGGTGGTCCGTTCGGCCGACGATGTGGTCGACCTGCTGAACGGCAACGTCTATGAGAGCTTCCGTGCCGCCGGCGTCGACGAGCAGGGCGCCGTCCAGCTGATGGCGGCGGCGATACGGACGCTCGAGCGCGACCTCTCGCGGCTCAGGCCGTTCCCGGGTGTCGCCGAGGCCATGGCCCGGCTCGGTGGCCGGTTCGACGTGGTGATCGTCACTTCGAACAGCGAGCGCCTCGTGCACGGCTTCCTCGCGGAGCACGGCATCACGGGCGTGGCCGCCGTCGCCGGCGTCGAGAGCGGTGTGAGCAAGGTCGAGAAGATCGCCGCGGTCGTCCGCCGTTACCCGGCGCAACGGGTCTTCCCCTTCGTCGCGGACACGGCGGGCGATATGCGTGAGGCGCGTGCGGCTGGAGCCACGCCGATCGGCGTCGGCTGGGGCTGGCACGACGCGGGGCACCTGCGGGCGGCCGGAGCCGACCGGGTGGTCGCCTCCCCGGAGGAGCTGCTCGAGCTTCTCGAGCCGTCGCGTCGCGACGGCTGAGCTCCGCGGAGCGACCTTCAGTCGTCACCGCGCCGCCGTGCCCGCCGGGCGATCGTGACCTCCTGGGTGTGACGTTCTCGGTCTGACGGCGCCGGTCGGCCTCCGCGGTCCAGGAACCGTCATCGGTGCGGTGCCGGGGGCCGACGCGGCGGCCGCCGCCGGGCGTGCGGACCTCAGCGGCCGCCGCCGGGCGCGCAGTCCTCAGCGGCGGCGCAGGGTGCGGAAGTGCTCGAGGTCGCCGGGGTGTGGCACGACCTCGACGGCGTCCTCGGCCGTGGGGGGCGGGGAGGTCGTCCCACGCAGGGCGTAGCGCCCGTGACCGACCTCCTCGATGATCGGCGAGTAGGACAGGCGGTTGTTGAAGCTCGACGTCGACATGCCGCTCGACAGGCACAGGCGCTCGAGCTCACGGCGCTCGAGAGGGGCTCTCCGCTCGGCGAGGATCCGGGCGAAGGTGAGCTCGGTCGTCTCGAGCACCGTCGCGGCGTCGAGCGGCTCGAGCGCGCGCACCAGCCGCCCCTCGACCGCGATCCCGGGGATCCGCTGGCAGAGTTCGGCGAGCACGTATTCGGGCATGACGAACTCGCGCATGCGCTCGTCTCGGCGGATGCCGGCGTGCAGATCGCCGATGTCCAGCTCGCCGGCCACGCTGAGCACCTTGAGGACGCGCGCGACGACCGCGTTCTTGGCCACCGAGGGGAGGAAGAACCAGCCCGTGCGGCGGTCCAGCCAGAGGAAGTCGCCGGGCTCGCTGACGACGGCGCGGACGAGGTCGTCGTCGACCCACGCCCCGAGCGCGGCGGCGACGCGGCCGGTCACATCCGCGACCCTCGCCGCCCCAGCGCGCCTGACGATGCCCCGCGACGTCTCGGCAATGGTCGCGATGAGGTCCCGCGTGTCGAGGCCCGGATCGTCGGGGTGCGGAAGGACGACCTCGATGCCCTTCACCGTCGCGAGCGTGAAGGTGACGTCGCGGCCCAGGGTGCGGGCCGCGTGCCGGAGGCCGGCCGGGTGGAACGGGTGCGCGGCGATGTGCTGGTCGGCGAGGCGCCGCGCCAGCGAGCCCCGGGTCGTCGGGGCGGCTTCGGCGGCGGCGAGGAGCGCCTCGTCGAGGCGCGGAGCCGGCAGGGTCGGGGGCTGCGTACCGCTCGGCCCCTGGCTCGCCGCCGGCCCGAGGGTGGCGCGCAGGCGCACCTCGACTCGCCGGCACAGCTGACGCACGCGCTCGCGACTGAGGCCGCCGGCCTCGCGGCCGGCGGCCTCGAGCGTCGCACCGCCGCGGCCGTCCCAGCCCCAGTGACGTACGGCGATGCCGGCGTCGCGATCGGAGGCGACCGATCGGGCGAGCGAGAGGAGCTCCTGCTCGAGCGTGGGCAGGGGAGAAGGCATCGGAGCGTCTCCACGGGTCGTGCGGACGTGAGGCGCGTGTCGCACCTCCGACGATGATACTACAGCCTGGGCGAGGCCGCGGTGCGCCCTGAGGAGGCCGCGGTGCGCCCTGACGAGGCCGCGATCCGCCTCGGCGCCGACGCCGCGCGGGCTTCACAAGCCGTCCGCGTCGACTATGATGCAGGGGAAGGCACATCTGGGGGGCGACAGTGGCCGACGACAAAAGCAAGAAGAAGGCGAAGGACTCCGCTGACACGATGCCGGGCGAAGGCGGGCCGGGCGCGTCGCACGCCGACAAGGCGCCGCCGCCGAAGAAGCTCGACCGCGCGGCCTACGAGCACGAGCTCATCAAGCTGCAGATCGAGCTCGTCAAGCTGCAGGAGTGGGTCAAGAAGGGCGGTCATCGAGTGGCCGTCGTCTTCGAGGGCCGTGACGCCGCCGGCAAGGGCGGCACGATCAAGCGCATCACCGAGCACCTCAACCCCCGCGTCGTGCGCATCGCCGCCCTGGCGTCGCCGAGCGACAGGGAGAAGACCGAGTGGTACTTCCAGCGCTATGTGGCCGAGCTGCCGGCGGCCGGCGAGGTCGTGCTCTTCGACCGCAGCTGGTACAACCGCGCCGGCGTGGAGCGCGTCATGGGCTTCGCCACCGAGGACCAGGTCTGGGAGTTCTTCCGTACCTGCCCCGAGTTCGAGCGCATGCTGATCCGAGACGGCCTCACGTTGCTGAAGTACTGGTTCAGCGTGAGTGACGACGAGCAGGAGAGGCGCTTCCAGCAGCGGCTCAAGACGCCGCTCAAGGTCTGGAAGCTCAGCCCGATGGACCTCGAGAGCCGTATGCGCTGGGTGGAGTACTCGAAGGCCAAGGACGAGATGTTCTCCTACACGGACACGAAGGACTCGCCGTGGTGGGTCGTGAACGCCGACGACAAGCGTCGCGCCCGCCTCAACATGATCCACCACCTGCTCGGCATGATCCCGTACGAGGACGTGCTGCCGCGCGAGATGGAGCTGCCGCCGCGGCCGCCCGACAAGGGTTACGCACGGCCGCCCATGGAGTCGCAGACCTTCATCCCCGAGGTGTACTGACACCTGCGGCCCGACGGGCGCTCAGTCGCGCCACGGACCGCGCAGCTCGCGCTCGGCGAGGAGGCCGGCCAGGATGCCGGCGACGCGATACGTGAGCGCGCCCGCAGCGACGTCGTCGGGGTCTGGCAGATAGCGGGTGACGAGCTCGTCGAGCGCCTCGGCGCTCGCACGACGCGTGTGGCACGGCAGCAGCTCGGGAGCCCTGACGACCCAGGCGAGCTCGCCGTCGATGTGGACCGTCACGCACCGCTGCGCCATACCGCCCCTCCTGGCCGTGAGCCGCCGCCGCAGGCGACGGGCGCTCTCTCGGAGTCGACGCCGCCGCCGGCCGGGAGGACGGGTCTGCAGCGACCGGCTCCTGAGCGTCGCGGCGAGAGGCTGCACGCTCGGGCCGGCGGCGGCGTCGACCGTCACGGTAGCACGGCAGGCGGACAGATGTTCGGTCTGCGCACGCACCACGCGACCGCCGGGTCCGGCGAGGCGGCGATCCGACTCTCCCTGCCACAGCGGACACGGCGACCGTGGGGCACACGGCCGACCCCAGCCGATGAGAGGCGACGGACGCGGGTGCGTCACGGACCGCCGGGGAGCCACCGGGGGCCGAGAGGGCAAAGGGGGAGGCGGCGGGCCGATGGTCGACGCCGCCGCCTCAAGGGGGTACCGAGCGAGAGTTTCGACGCCGCCGGCGACGTTCCTTCAGGCCATCGCGAATTCCAGCCCGAGGTCGACACGACGACGGCGCAGTCGCAGCGGCGTGCGGGCTTCTCCGCCGCGCGATCATCGCGACGGCGGTCGAGCGCTCCGGCCGGGGCGGTCGTCGCGTGGCCCGGGCCGCGGGCCGCGGCCCCGGTGGCGTTCACTCCTCGCGCAGGGGTACGACGAGCACAGGAACGGGGCTGCGGTGCAGGATGCGGTAGGCGGTGGAGCCCATGATGGCCCCGGAGAGGGCGCCCTCGCCGTGCGAACCGATGACGATCATGTCGGCGGAGTAGTCGTCGACGGCCTGCAGGAGCGCCGGGACGGCGCCGCCCGGGCTGACGGCCGTCTCGGCGGCGATGCCCGCCTCCTCCAGCAATGCCTTGGCCTCGTCGACATGCCGGCGGCCGGCCTCCTCGACAGCCTGGACCTGTGCCTCGAGCTCGCCCGCCATCATGAGCGTCGAGCTGGTCATGCCCGGCGGCACGAAACCCATGA
>JAZBOM010000403.1:0-5275 GCA_036351205.1 Thermoleophilia bacterium
CTACGTCGACGCGCTGCTGTACGACGCACAGGGCAGGGGCGGTCTGCCCGTCGACTGCAGCGGCGAGATCGTCTACTGGGAGTTCCTGCGCCGCGAGCTCGGAGGGGCCGTCGTCGTGCGCGGGGGCGTCGCGCAGCGCTATCGCATGCTGGCGTGGGACGCCGACCTGGGGCGCGCGGTGCCACGACCGGAGTGGGTGCCGAACGCGGTCGTCTACGACTACACGCTCGCGCGCGTCGACGGGGTCTGGAAGGTCGTCGACAGCCGGCACTGGCGGTTCTGGGACGCCGCGACCGGCGAGCTCTCGACCGGGCCCTGAGGCGGCGGCGGGGCTGGAGCGCGAGGTCCGCCGCTCCCCGAGCCGTGCGCCACGGCTCGACGCCGCGCGCGCCGCGGCAGGACTCAACGCGCCCTGCGCGAAGACAGTGGCGCCCGCCACCGTCCGGCGGCGGGCGCCGGTCTGACTGAAGGGGAGTGCGCGTGGAGCACGGCGCCGCGGCGCGGGCAGCCGAGGCGCGGGAGGCCGAGACACCGCCGGCCGACCCGCAGGACTACGTCGGCGCGTACCTGCGCTCGCTGGCCGCCCGTGGCATGACGGCGGCGACGCTGCGCTCGTACGCCTCGGATCTCGCGCAGCTCCTCGAGTGGCTGGAGGAGCGCCACGCCACGGTCGATGAGGTCGACCGCCGCATGGCCCGCGCCTACTCGTCGCACCTCGGCCGCCGCGGCTACGCGCCCTCGAGCCTGGCGCGCAAGCTCTCGTCGCTGCGCGGCTTCGCCCGCTATCTCACCGAGCACGACGTCCTCGCCGCCGACCCGACGCACCTGCTGCCCGGGCCACGGCGGGGCCGGCGTCTGCCGCGCGTGCTGCGCCTCGACGAGGTCGAGGCGCTCCTGCGCGCGGCCGGCGGCGCCGACCCCGCCGCCCTGCGCGACCGCGTCGTGTTCGAGCTGCTCTACGGCTGCGGTCTGCGCAGCCAGGAGCTCGTGTCGCTCACCCTCGACGACATCCGCCCCGGCGAGGCGCAGCTCATCGTGCGCGGCAAGGGCGGCAAGATGCGCGTCGTGCCCATGGGCGAGGAGGCGGCCGCGGCGCTGCGCCGCTACCTCGAACGGGGGCGCGGAGCGCTCGCCGGCGGCCGTCGCGCCGCACGAAGCGCCGCCCGGGGCGCCGCCGCCGGCGGCGCCCGCGGCGGCGCGCCCGCGACGGCCGCCGTCGGCCCGGCCCCGCGCAACCTGTTACTCTCCTGCAACGGGCGGGCGCTCCTGACTTCTGACATCCGCAGGCTGGTTGTAAAATACTGTGCGCTTGCGGGCCTCGAGCCGGCGTCGCCGCACATGCTGCGTCACGCGTACGCGACGCACATGCTCGAGCGGGGCGCCGACCTGCGGGTCATCCAGGAGCTCCTGGGTCACGCCTCGGTGGCGACGACCCAGGTCTACACGCACGTGAGCGGCGCGCACCTGCGGCGCGTCTACGACCTGCACCACCCGCGGGCGTGACGGGCCGATGAGCGGCAGCGGAGAGGGGCCGGCGACCGGCGCTGAGGTATGAGCAGACTCGAAGAACACCAGGTGCGTGAGCTCTGGTCGCGCTACAAGCACCACGGCGACCAGAGCGCTCGCGACCGCCTGATCCTCGCCTACGCGCCGCTGGTCAAGTACGTCGCCGGCCGCATGAGCAACGGCCTGCCGGCTCACATCGAGGAGTCCGACCTCATCAGCTACGGTCTCCTCGGGCTCATCGGCGCCATCGAGCGCTTCGACCCGGCCCGCGAGATCAAGTTCGAGACCTACGCCGTCTCACGCATCAAGGGCTCCATCATCGACGAGCTGCGCTCGCTCGACTGGGTGCCGCGCTCGGTGCGCAGCAAGGCGCGCGAGATCGAGAAGGCCTGCGCCCTGCTCGAGAACCGCCTGCATCGCGCCCCGACCGACCACGAGATCGCCGACCACATCGGGGTGACGGTCGACGAGTTCCAGCTCACCCTGTCGCAGATCGCCAACGCCTCGATCGTCGCTCTCGACGAGCTCTGGGCGATCTCGGGCTCCGACGGCGACCAGTCCGCACTCATCGACACCATCGAGGACCCGAAGAGCAACGACCCGTCACGCATGCTCGACCTGTCGGAGATGAAGTCGCGCCTGGCGGCGGCGATCGACGCCCTGCCCAAGCGCGAGAAGATCGTCATCGCGCTGTACTACTACGAGAACCTGACGCTGCGCGAGATCGGGGAGGTCCTCGGCGTCACCGAGTCGCGCGTCTCGCAGCTGCACACCAAGGCGATCCTGCGCCTCAAGGGACGCCTGCGGGACGAGATCGAACCGGCCTCGATCGGCTGACGCCGTCGAGGCCCCCGCCGGCCTCCATGCCCGATCCCGGCGAGCCGCCGGCCTCCACGCCCGAGGCCCGCGACCTGTCGGGCGCTCCCTCAGCCGCCGTCGTTCTCCTCGAGCCGTCCCTCCTTGATCCCCTTCGCGGCCTGGCCGTGGAGCAGTGCGTCCATGTCGCTCGGCGACGCGATCATGCCGCGTTCGACCAACTCCTGGACGACTCCCCACGCGACCGCGGCGACGGGCAGAGCGACGAAGGCCCCGACGACGCCTCCGAGGCTGGCGCCGGCGAGCAGGGCGACGAGCACGACGACGGGGTGCAGTCGCACGGCCCGGCCGAGGATGAAGGGCGCCAGCAGGTTGCTCTCGAGCTGCTGGACGGCGAGGTAGACGATGGCCAGGGCGAGGGCGGCGACCCAGCCCTCGCTGACGAGGGCGACGAGCACGGCGATCGCGCCGGCGACGATCGCCCCGACGACGGGGAAGAAGGGGGCGACGAAGGTCAGCGCCATGAGGGGCGCCACCAGGGGCACGCCGATGATGACGAGGGCGATGCCGATGACGGTCGCCTCGATGGCGCCGTTGATGGCCGATCCGGCGAGGTACCCGCTGAGCACGTGCCAGGCGCGGCGTCCGGCGGCGTCGGTCGCCTCGCGGTAGCGGCTCGGGAGCATACGCACACTCCAGGTCCACATGTGGTCGCCGCCGGAGAGGAAGAACGCGCCGAGGACGAGGGTGACGAAGGCGCCGGTGACGACGGCGACGGCCGTCGTCGCGCCGGTGGCGAGCAGACCCACGTTGGCCTCGGCGAGGTCGACGAGGTGGTCGGCGACCTGGTCGACCGATGCCGGTGAGAGGCTGAGCGGGCCGTCGACGAGCCAGTCGCGCACCTCACGGATGCCGTCGGCGACGGCCGTATCGAGGCTGCCGAACTCGGAGACGAGGCGCGGCGCGACGAGGGCGATCACGCCGGCGAGCACGGCGAGGGCGGCGACGAAGACCAGCGCGGTCGCCGCCCTCCGCGGCAGGCCGGCGCGCTCGAGCCGTCGCCGCACGGGCAGCAGGGGCACGGTGCCGAGGATCGCGAGCGTCACCGGCAGGATCACGATCTGCAGGCGCTGCAGGACGAGGCCGAGGACGACGACGGCGGCGACGATGATGAGGAAGCGCAGGCTGACGAGGGCGGCGCGGCCGAGGCCCGCCGGCGGCGAATCGCCGCCAACGCCCGCGTTCGACGCGTCGCCGGCCGCGCGGCTCGCGCCGCGCGGCGTCTCGCCTCTGTCGGTCTCGTCGGTCATGCGCTCGGCCCCCGTGAGCGGCGAGCGGGCTCCGGGGGTGCTCCCCCGCCCGCGGCCGTCACCGCTATCGAAGCACACAGGGTCGCCGCTGCGCCAGTCCCTGTGCCGCTCCGACGGCCTGCCCGGGGTCGCGGCTGCGCCGCCTCGGGCTCGCGCCGACGGCGGCTCCCGCGCCTGCGCGTCGCGTGACTGACGCTGCCGTGAGCCTGTGATAGAATTCCGCGCCGTTGTCCACCACGACCCGGTGAGCCCACGGCTCGCGGCGGTGCCCGCAAGGGAATCCGCGAGACCCTCACCGGCACACAGCTGGGCGTGCCGCCAGGCCGCCCGACGAACCGATCAGAAGGAGGCAAGCCTTGCCTGCAGTCACCGAGAGCCGGGCGAGCATCAAGGACCTGCTCATCGCCGGCGTCCACTTCGGCCACCAGACGCGCCGCTGGAACCCCAAGATGAAGCCGTACATCTTCGGCGAGCGCGGCGGCATCTACATCATCGACCTGCAGAAGACGACCGTCCTGCTCGACGAGGCCTGCGCCTTCCTCAAGGACACGGCCGCACGCGGCGGCCTCGTCCTCTTCGTGGGCACCAAGAAGCAGTGCCAGGAGACCATCAAGGAGCAGTCCGAGCGCATCGGCATGCCCTACGTCATGAACCGCTGGCTGGGCGGCCTGCTCACCAACTTCAGCACCCTCAACAAGCGCATCCGGCGCCTGCACGAGCTGCGTCAGCTGGCGACCGACGGGTCGCTCGACCTGCTGCCCACGCGTGAGGCGATGAACCTGCGCGCCGACCTGCGCAAGCTCGAGCAGAACCTCGGCGGCGTCGCCGACATGGACCGCCTGCCGGCGGCCGTGTTCGTGGTCGACCCGCGCAAGGAGCAGATCGTCGTGCGCGAGGCGCGCAAGCTCAAGATCCCGATCGTCGGCCTCGTCGACACCAACTGCGACCCCGACGAGATCGACTACCTGATCCCCGGCAACGACGACGCGATCCGCAGCTGCAACCTGGTCGTGCGCGTCGTCGCCGACGCCGTCGCCGAGGGCCGCGCGATCGTCACCGAGCGCGAGATGAAGGCGGCGCGCGAGGCCGAGGCCAAGGCCGAGGCCGACCGCAAGGCGCGCGAGGCCGCGGCCAAGGCCGAGGCCGAGCGTCAGGCGGCCGAGGCTGCCGCGTCCAAGGCCGCCGCCGAGGCCGCGAGGGCCGCGGCTGAGGCAGCTCCGGCGGCGTCCGCGGCCAAGGCTGCAGCGGCGCCTGAAGCTCCCAAGGCTGAGGCGAAGGCTGAGGCTGCGAAGCCCGCCGCCAAGAAGCCTGAAGCCGCGCCTGAGGCTTCACCGGCCGAGGCCAAGCCTGCGGCGAAGCCCGCAGCCGAGAAGAAGCCGGCCGCCGAGGCGAAGCCCGAGGCGAAGGCGGAGCCGAAGCCCGAAGCGAAGGCCGACGAGAAGACCGACGCCAAGGCAGACGCCAAGGTCGAGGCCAAGACCGACGCCAAGCCCGAAGCCGCGGCCAAGCCTGCGAAGAAGACCGAGCCGAAGGCGGCGAAGAAGGCCGACGAGCCCAAGGCTGAGGCCGACAAGGCCGACGAGCCCAAGGCTGAGGACGAAAAGGCCGACGAGGCGAAGGCCGAGGCCGAGACAGCCGACGAG